>JAUHWX010000007.1 GCA_030427285.1 Bacteroidia bacterium | reverse complement strand
ATGCGGTATTTATTAGTGGTAAAAATGTACTTATCGAGGCATCAGCAAAAAAAGATGGACAGGCATTGGCTCGGATGTTTCAACAATTGCACGCAGAGGATGTGCAAGTAAGTGGCCGTATTGTCAATGCGTGGTTTCCTGTCAAAAATATTCCAAAGCTGGAAAGCATGGAAGAATTACAATATGTAAAACCTGTTTATAAGCCAATTACAAATATAGGTTCTATAGATTCAGAAGGCGATTCGGCCTTAGCGGCAAATATTGCACGATCGCAGTATTGTTTGGACGGCACCGGAATTAAGGTAGGAGTGTTGTCGGATTCATACAATTCATTACTTGGAGCATCAGCTGGAGTGGCCAGCGGTGATTTGCCAGGTGCTGGAAACCCAAACGGGTACACGACTCCTGTAACTGTGGTATCAGACCTTGCCCTTGGAACAGGCTCTGATGAAGGCAGAGCGATGTGTGAAATTGTACACGACTTGTCACCAGGCAGCGAATTATTTTATGCAACAGCTTTTACCGGCCAAGCTGGATTTGCAAACTCTATAAAGAACTTAAGTGATATTAATGGATGTGATGTTATCGTAGATGACGTATCATATTTTGAAGAGCCATTTTATATGGATGGCGTCATTGCCCAAGCCTGTGATTATGTAAAAGCAAGTGGAGTATCGTATTTATCATCTGCGGGAAATCAAGCACAGACTTCTTATGAAGCTGCATTTAATGCATCTCCTAATAGTACATGGCATGACTTTGACCCAGGAGCTGGGGTGGATACCATGCAATCCATTACTATTAATGCCGGCTCTAATTTGAACATTGCTTTCCAGTGGGATGACCCTTGGGGCAGCCTGACTCCAAATGGAGCCCAAACGGATATGGATATTTATATCTACAATTCGACTGGAACAGCCGTGTTAATACAATCAATTCGTGACAATATCAATGTAACACTCGACCCGTCAGAATTATTACAGGGAAGCGCTTCCGGAACAGGTACTGTTGCACTTAATATTGCAATTCATAAATACTCTGGACCATCACCCTCGGCAATGAAGTGGGTGGCTTGGGGAGGAGGTTTAGTAATAAATGAATACGCCTCCACAACGGTAAGCGGTCAGGCTACTTGCGTGGGTCATGCTAATGCTGCCGGTGCTATGGCAGTAGGCGCCTCGCCATGGTTCAGTAGCCCGGCTTACGGGGTCAATCCTCCATTGCCAGAACCCTTTACCTCCTCAGGTGGAACTCAAATCCTATACGATTTAAACGGGAACTCAATTACCCCAATAGACCGCTTTAAGCCTGATTTTACAGCAACTGATGGCACTAGTAATACTTTTTTTGGAAGCAATAATTTTTTCTTTGGAACTTCAGCAGCGGCTCCACATGCTGCTGCGGTAGCCGCCTTGATGCTTCAGGCGAATCCCAGCATAACCCCGACAGAGGTTCGGAATATTTTGAAGAACTCTGCGATAGATATGAATACACCAGGTTTTGATTATCTAACTGGAGCTGGACTCATTCAAGCAGATGTGGCAATTCAGCAAGTATATCATGACCTTTGTAATATTTCAAATATCGCTTTAGAAAAAGGTCCGGATTTAGAGCCCGGTGATACAACTTTTTCGGTTGAAGTTAAAGTAGAATATTCGGGTGCAACATGTAATGACTCACTCGTGGTAAATGGGAAAAAATTTGAAATAACAAATCCGGACTCAATGACGGTTTTGCTTACAGGCTTACCTGTAAATGGGCAGTCTGTAGATGTTACAGCAGTGTTGCCAGAGTCTACGGGATGTAGCTTAACAAGTTTGGGTCTGTTTATGGCGCCTAGTATCGTTAGTACAATAGATACTTTAATTTTTAGCGAAATTATGTATAACCCACCAGAGTCTAATACCGATTCGTTGGAGTTTGTAGAAATATATAACCCAATGAATAGAAGTGTGAATTTAATGGGTTATTACTTCAGTGAAGGTGTGAATTTTACATTTGGGAATTTGATAATCTCAAGTAATAGCTATGTGGTAATATGCAAAGATAGCTTAGCCTTGTTTCGTCAATTTGGAGCGAAAGGCTATCAGTGGTCTGGGGTTTTAAATAATGGAGGTGAAGATATTGTTTTAAAAAATCCACAGGGTGTAACTATCGACTCCGTAGATTATGATGATTCTTCCCCTTGGCCTCTTAATGCCAATGGCAATGGACCGTCATTAGTACTCTGTGATGCAAGTACAGATAATAACCTTGGTGCAAATTGGACAGAGTCAACTTCTCTAACAGGAAAAACAATAAATGGATTTTCCTTGAAAGGATCTCCTGGGACTTCGGATGCTGCTTGTGGTCTATGCCCAACCCCTGACTCAACTTTTGCAGTTAGCACAAGTTGCGACACGACTTTGGCAGGAATCAGCTCTTACCTGTATCAAAGTGCAAATGGCTGTGACTCGGTGCATACCATTACCACAGTGTATGACTCTGGAGACAGTATAAGTATGCAAGCTGTAGAAATTTGTGTGGGTGATAGCGCTTTTGTTTTTGGCAAATGGCAAAGCATGGCTGGCGTTTATTATGATTCAACTTTGAATGTGAATGGTTGTGATAGTGTCACTAGTCAACAGTTGATTTTAAACCCAAATCATAATGAAATACTAGTTTCAACAAATATTTGCATGGGAGACAGCGCATTGATATTTGGGCAATGGCGAACTATGTCTGCTATTTATTTTGACACCTTACAAACGCAAAAGGGTTGCGATTCCATCTTAAGTCAGGAACTTTTCGTGGACTCAGTAATTACTTCCTCCGTGGAGGAAACAATTTGCTTTGGAGATAGCATTTTCATTTTTGGTAACTGGGAAACTCATGCAGGTGTTTATCAAGACACCTCAATCAGTCTCCAGGGATGTGATAGTATCTATACTGTAATTTTATCTACACTTCCGTTGACTAGTGGTAATGATGTAGTTGAAATTTGTGAGGGTGATAGTGTTTTGATAGGAATTACTTATGCTACGCTTGCTGGTGTATATTATGACACGCTAAATGGCGGTAACGGATGTGATAGTATAGTAAGTACTACGGTTGTGGTAAATCCCATTGATACTACTTATAATAATTTAACGACTTCGAACCCCTTACAGGCCGGAATTTTCGACACCACCTTCACCAATAGTAATGGGTGTGATAGCACGGTGATAACTACAGTTACATTCGTCCCAAGCAGTATTGATACGCTGGTGATAACTGAAATAATGTACAATCCACCAGAAAGTAGAACGGATTCGTTGGAGTTCATAGAGATTTATAATCCAACGCAAAGCGCGATTAGCCTTGCGGGATATTATTTTGGCTCGGGGGTGACATACAACTTTGGGAATGTGCTTATTCCTTCGATGGGATATATAGTGGTCTGTAAGGACAGCTCTGCAATGTATAATCAATTTGGAGTAAGCGCTTATGAATGGTCAGGAGTATTGTCAAATCCAGGCGAGCTAATAATTCTTAAAGATGGGATTGGAAACACTATTGACTCAGTTCATTATGCAAATGCGGGAGTATGGCCTTTAGGAGCAGATGGAGATGGGCCTTCAATTGTTTTATGTGATTGGACAAGTGACAACTCTAATGGAGCAAACTGGACAGAATCAGCATCCTCAACAGGTATTATAATTAATGGAAACACCCTAGTCGGGTCTCCCGGATTTTCGGATGCCGTGTGCGGGCCATGCCCCTCAGTAGATTCTGTATTTGTAGAGAGCTCAACTTGTGACAGCAGTCAAGCGGGTATAAGTGTGGCTTTGCACAAGAATAAGAATGGCTGTGACTCTGTTGTAACTACTACTATCATTTTCGATCCAGGCAGCTCAACCTCTCTGCCAAACAAGGCTATTTGTCATGGCGATAGCACCTTGATATTCGGTGCCTATCAAATGACCTCAGGTACCTACTATGACTCATTAATAAATAAAAATGGTTGTGATAGTATTTTAAGTTGCGTTCTATCAGTCAAGCGTTCGGATACTATACATGTTTTAACCACAACTCTGGATTCAACCTTTGCCGGAGTTTATGACACGGTTTATACAAACACGGAGGGTTGTGATAGTTTGGTGATCACTACCGTAGTTTACGTTGGAGTACCTTGTTCTAATGATTCGGTTACGGTGTATACCAATTCGTGTGATAGCAGCTCGGCCGGAACCAGTATATCTTCCTATCAAAAACCAGATGGATGCGACAGTATTGTAACTACAATCACTGCGTATGATCCAGGTAGTTATGCGGTGTTGCCGTCTAAAAGTATCTGCGCTAAAGATAGCATTTTAATATTTGGCGATTATCAAATGGAAGCAGGGACATACTATGATAGCTTGCAAAATATAAACGGTTGTGACAGCATACTGAGCTGTGATTTGACTGTGAACCCTGTGGTAACGGTTAATGCAGTTGACAGCATATGTGCTGGTGATGGTCGTTTTATAGGTGGAAGTTACCAAACCACAGCTGGGGTTTATTATGACACACTTATAACTACTAATGGCTGCGATAGTCTGGTAGTAACCACTTTGACAATTCGTACCGATACAGCGTGTTTGGTAAAACCAGCTGTGGGCGATAGCATAGTTATCGTTACGGATTCAGGCTGGATGAAGAGTACAGTTACAAATACAATAGAAGCGAGAGGTTATCCATGGCCGGGTGTGAGCAGCTTGCCAGCGACCTCTACCTATATTTTACCTGTTGAAATAGGCCAGCCTTACCCATGGCATAGTATAGACAGTGTAGATGGTGCTCATGTATTCAAAACTGGAAATGGCGTTACCTTTTTCCGAACTACATTTAGCCTTACTGTAGACACGGGCGTGAGAGCACAGATACGAAGCTTTATGGACGATGGCATGGAAATGTACATCAATGGCCACATGCTGGCAAGGGAGGATGATCGCGAAACGAGCAACTTTACAGGAGCTCAGCACAACCTGCTACTGCTGGCTGATGGCTCACGAAGTAATGGTCATAATGGTGATCAGGAGTTTGATGTGGTGAACAACTACCGCATGGACAGTTTGGTGAATGTTGGCCAAAATGAGCTGGTGATCGCTCTGCGTAATGCACCACAAACTTCAGATAAAGGAGGTTTTAGTTTTAGGATGGACATCAAAACGGGAGAGCCTTATCAGCCATTATTAATTGGTTATATCGTTTCTGATGCTGAGTGGATGAAGAGTACTTCAAGTACTGCAGGAGGCTCAAGTTGGAGTTGGAATGGAATTTCGGGTTTACCCCCTTCAAATAGTTACACTCAGGAAGTGAAATTAGGACAACCATACGGGTGGTACAGTACTGAAGAAGTTGATGAGTCCTATGCAATAAAGGCAGGAGAGAATGTTAGCTATTATAGGCGAAGGTTTAGTTTGGTAGATTCTGCGGACATAAATGTGCGCTTGCGCAGCACCTTTGATGAAAACTTAATGGTGTTTATCAACGATAGTCTAATAGCTGGAAACTTCCAGCACGGGCTGGCTAATAGAACTCTGCCTCCACATGATGCGGCTTTTCCAAATGGAGGAGTTGCTGTAAACGGCAATGCTGGTGGAGACATGTTTATGCAGTTAGAAAATGTTGATTTTAATCAAATCCTTAGGAGAAACAACAATTACATCACAGTGGCGCTGCAAAACAGAGCCAACGATCAAGGTGGATTTTCACTTCGTTTAGATTTGGATAAAGCGGGAAATCCGGTAATTAGAAAAGTAGCTCCGAAGTCTGATGATGCTGCAAGTACGCTAGCCAAGTCAGATTTGGATTTTGAAATATATCCTAACCCAACATCTGCTAAAGTGAATATTGAACTTACAGTTAGTTATGCTGAGGAAAATGAAATAACTGTATCAGATGTCAATGGCAAGGTATTAATGAGGCAGTACTTTATGTATTCACCTAACAGTCCTTTTGAATTTGATCTAAGTGATTACCCAAAAGGGGTATATCTTGTTAGGGTTAGATCAGGAAAGGTTTTTAAGGCAAAACCTGTAATAAGGTTTTAGTGGCAACTCATCTTGCTAATGAAGGGCCTGTTTGCGCAGGCCCTTTTTTATTGGTCAAAACGATGAACATCGTATTCTGGGGGAATGGGGATGTTTTTAGTCAAAAAATCAATAAGAACCGTTGAAAGGAATGGTGTCATTAAAGCAGCCCGTGAACCCATGCCATTAAAAATGTACAGATTACTGCCAATTTGCCCCATGATAGGTTTACGATCTTTAATATTTGGTCTAACACCCGCTTCGTGTTGAATTACTTCATAGGTATCAGTGTATACTTTTTCCAAGTCGGTTTTCAATCGGTTCAAACCCTCTGCAGTGACTTGATCATTTAAGTTATCCCAGTGATATGTTGCACCAACCCGAAAATGTCCGCTACCCAGCGGCAAGGTAAATATTGAGCTATGCAGTATGGAGTCGGTTGGAAGGTCATCTGCCTTAACAGTGATTACCTCTCCTCGTGTTGGTGTAAATATACCTGCAGGTATAAGGTTCCAATCTTTGAATAAATGGCCATTGCACAGAATCACCTGGTGTCCAGATTCAGCCAAACTTAGTACTTCTGATTTTTGGATTGTTAAGTTGTCTATTGATACATTATTTCTCTCACAAAACAGGGCATGAGCACTCAGGTAGCTTTTAGTATCCAGCCACCCAAGACCCTGTATAGTACCTATACCATGTGGGGCATTCACGTTTGTCCAGGGGTTTTTTGAGTTTCCCTTTAAGTATTTTGAATGGAATGGGATATCTTTTTTTTCCTCCCAAAGATTTATCTCCCCAGGGTTTGCAAAAATATGTTTAATGAAAGTTTCATGATAAAACTTGG
This sequence comes from Bacteroidia bacterium, assembly GCA_030427285.1. Classification (GTDB taxonomy): domain Bacteria; phylum Bacteroidota; class Bacteroidia; order Flavobacteriales; family Schleiferiaceae; genus Owenweeksia. The sequence goes on along the minus strand of JAUHWX010000007.1, from coordinate 24,989 downwards.
TCTGAGTGGCGGCTTCCATTCTCTTGTAAAAATCAGGAACGGCTTTGATAAAACGTTCTGCACCTTGAACCATTTTTAGTCGTTTCAGTACAATTGGATTTATCAAACCAGCAGCAATTTTTGATGATAAGGAAAGTGAGGCTCTATCAACGATTCGGTGTTTTATACCTAGTTCAATAAGGTGGAATGAAAGAGTTGCTCCGGCCAAACCTCGTCCAATAATTATGATATCTTTCATAGTACAAAAAAGCCCTTCTACCTAGGGCAGAAGGGCTAATAAATTATAGTTTAATGGGGATGATTAATACTCCCAAAGGTCATGTTCGAAATTACGAAGCTCTTCTTTGATTTGCTGAGCCTCTAATAGCTGATTAAGCGGTGAATTCCTTTTATAGTCCTTAATCTGCCTGTCATATACATTATCCTCTTTATAAATAACAGAGTTAAAGTAGCGTACATGAAATATTTGATCATAAGTCAAACGAGCCGCATTGTTGGAATTATTAAAAGCAACATGCGTGGACAACGCGTAACGAGCATCTGGAAACCATACCCAAAAAAGAGTATAAACGTCTTGAGTAGAAGGATTCCTAACCACAGGAGAAATACCTATGATACGATTCTTCATTTCGCCACGCTGCTTGTCAAAGTACCAATCAGATTTAATCTGGTACGCTAGTACATCCTTGGCTGTAATCTTAATTGTGTCAACAGCAAGGTATTGACTAGGGTCTTCCGGATCCCAAAGAGTATCAACTTTAGAAGCATACTTTTGAACTTGTTCTGGCGTAAGAGGAATCTCAAAGCGATCATCTGCAAAAACCTCTACGATAGTTCCTTCATTAAGGATGCCGTCTACAAGTACATCATACAAACTTTTACGGTCGGGCACAGCCTGAATTGGATAATACAAGTGATGATTGATTTTTTCACGAAGATCAATTCTTTCCCAATGGCGTGTACTCCACATCATGTCCGATTCCCTTAAATAGGGATAAGGAAATACTTGATTGTGATGGTAATGCTTGGGCGGATCTGGAATGATTCCATCATCCTGAGGAGTGAGAATCTGTGCCTGTGAAGAAAAACTCACAGCCATTGCTCCAATCATCATTAAGCTTGTTATTATCCGTTTCATGCTATTCTATATTTTAATTTACGTCTATAGAAATATTCCCGATTTGAGGTACACGGGTTCCTTTACCAGCTACTACTGCTTTAATATTTCTAATAGAAATAGTAGAGCCAGGTCTGAGTTTTTCGATACGTGTTTTTACGCCCTCAGGTAGTTTATCTCCACGTACTTGTTCTGGTGGAAAGCCAGGGACAGCTACTTCAAAACCAGTAACGTTTAGGTCTAAGTCAAAAGGGAAATCTTGGTATGTCGCTTTTACTACAGCTTTACTAATCAAACTTTTAGACATAATTCCTTCTGATTTACCAAAGATACTTCCTTGCGCAGGGGGTAAACCCTTTACACGGAACTCTTTGCTCCCCATGCTACGGTTTGTGCTTTTTCCATTTTCGTCTGTTTCTTGAACAGATACACTAATGGTAAGTTCACGTCCAGAAACGTTAGTTACATCAGCCATGTACGTTCCATTTCCTAATTTTTTTATACCAGGGCCGGTTACGGTAATTTTAGAGGGATCTACACCAGGAACGCCAATGTCGAGAGGGTTATCCACACCTCGATACAGCACGTTCATTTTAGTAGGAGAAATCACCACTGAAGGAGGTGCTACTGTATAAGTTTGCTCAGGAATAGTGTACTCAATTGGTTCATCTTTACCCAATTGTTTGATTTTTATAACACCGCCCCATTTTTGCTCTCCAACAGCATTCGCCTTAAAGGTTACTTTACCGCGACCATTGGCAATGTCTTCAGGCGAAAGTGCTTGACCTTTAATGGTAATCTGTGGATCCTGAGTAGCATCATAAGCAGCTAAAAATACTTCGGCTTCGTACTCACCACCTTGGGTAACATAATTACTTTTTGCAATTACTACTGGCACCACATCGGTAAATTTCAAATCGCTTTTACCAATATTTCTTTGAAGTTCACTAATAACATCAGATTCAGTATTACGAACCTTGGCCTGATAATCAGTAAGAAAAGGTAAAATTGCAGCCAATGGGAAGTGTTCGAAGTTTGCACTTTCCCAAGAAGTTTTTACCTTATCCTTACCAACTTCTTGATCTTGAGTGTCAAAGCTGGTTTCAATATTAGCTTTAAGCTGCGGTTTGTCTGCTACGTACTGAGATATATTATCTCTGTAGGCATCAAGCTTATTTTTCAGCTCGGTTGCGTGCTTCTGATTAAGGAGGTAGTTTATGGGTTTCTCACGAGCATCTAAACTCTTCGGAAGACCAGTTTCCTCATCTACACCACCACTTACTTCAATAAGCTCGTTTTTAAGTTGAGCAATATAGTTGTAAAGGTCGTCAGACTCCTTTTTTACTTCTTGAGCTTTTTTATTCCACTCGCCCGCCTTTTCAGGATTTTCTGAAGCTGCGGCTGCAAAGGCACTATAAATATCTGCATTCTTCTTATCTACAGTTTGCACGGTTTGATCTAAGCTAATATTAAGCTTAGTAAGTGCATCCAGAATATCCTTCGAAATGTTTAGAGCAAGAAGTGCTGTTAACACGAGGTACATCATGTTAATCATCTTCTGCCTTGGAGATTGTTTTCCACCTGCCATGTCTAGAGGTCTATTTTTTTAAGTAATTAATCCTATTCGATTGTCAAAAAAAGTCCTAGTAACAGGATTAGTTTTTGTTAATATTCATTGCTGAAAGCATTCCACCATAAACGTTGTTAAGCTTACTGATGTTGCTAACCAATGAAGTAACTTCACTACTCAACTTTTCTGAGTCATTAATAGTATTAGCAAGGTTACCAATAAGGGCATTTTGTGCCTCCATATGATTTGCTGAACTCTCCAATTGTACGGCATACAGTGCATTTAATGACTCCATGTTTTTAGAGGCCAAACTCAATTGCTCACCATATTCTTTGGTAGCGGCTGCGGCTTCAACAGTATCATTTAGTTTGCTAGCTGCATCACCAAAACTTCTAAGACCTTCTCCTAAGCTGTCTATTAGAGCACCATCGATTTTTGCATCTGCTAACATATTGTCTAATTCTTGAGTAGCAGTAAGACCAGTAGATCGAGCATACTCATCATTATCTGGATCTTCCATTCCTGCAAGTTCCGGATAAACTAAAGTCCAGTCCACCTCTTCATGCGGCTTTTCAAATGCTGAAAAGAAAAAGATTACTGCCTCAGTAGTCAAACCAATAATCAACATGATATCTGCACCTGGAAAGTGAAGAATCTTAAACATCGCTCCAAGAATAACTACTGCAGCTCCCCAGCCATATAGTTTGGCCATGAAGTTCTTGAATCTCTTACTATTTACATCTATTAAAGCCATAGGTTATAAAAATTAAAAATTAAAATTGAGTTTGTAGAAAATTAAAAATCTTTTAGGTCGCGGCCCATAAAGCTTTGAACGGTTCTAAAGCCTACATAAGATTTGCCTGTATCTTGGTATTCATAATCGCGGGTGCTCACCTGCATGTAGTAAGCTACATCTTTCCAGCTACCACCGCGAATTACTTTTCTTTTAAGTGTTTCTTCATCTGTATCTCTTGCATTATACTCGAAGTTTGGACTGATGTCACTAATGTAGTAGTAAGATGCTGCATCAAAAGCGGTACTTGTCCACTCCGATACGTTCCCTGCCATATTATAAAGGTTCAGACCATTTGGTGCATAAGCAGTAGTAGTTACAGGGTAAAAACCACCGTCTGCCACCAAGTCACCGCGTTTTGGTTTAAAGTTTCCTAAGTAGCAGCCTGAACTATTCAATGCATAAGGGCCACCCCATGGGTAAGTCATATTGTCTTGACCACCCCTAGCGGCATACTCCCACTCACCTTCAGTGGGTAGGCGGAATTCATGCTCTATCATGTCACCGGAACTGCGCAAGAAGTCATTTCTGTATTTAGTTCTCCAGACGCAAAATGCAGTTGCTTGTTGCCAGTTAACACCTACAACAGGATAGTCATCATAAGCAGGGTGCCAAAAATACCTATCGTGCATTGGATCATTATAACTGTAAGTAAAGTCATGAACCCAAACTAAAGTATCAGGGTATACATTAACTATCCCTTTTTCAAAGAATGAACTACGATCAGAGATTTCTTTACTATCCTTAATGTAATCACGATATGAAAAATACTCTCCATCTTGATCAGAGTCTTTGTAGTCATACATCACTCTATTGTTACGCTTTCCTGCTTTTTGACGGTTCAGCGTATAATAGACATAATTTAACTGACGAGCATCTATCATACTTTGGCCTAAAAACATTTCTTCAGGAGGTAAATACATGCTGCGAATGATTTCAGTGTATTCAGCGTCAGGATAGCGCTCAGTTTGCCATTCAAGATACGGACTCCAATCTATACGCCTTTGCATAGAATCAGGATAGTTCATAGCAACATATTCTTCAAATGGAGTTGGATCGTCCATTTCGGCTACATCAATCATTTCGTATCCCTCTACTAAACCGTCTTCGCCTAGGCGGAATCTTAGAATAGAGTCTCTAACCCAATTCACAAATTGACGATATTCATTATTGGTGATTTCAGTTTGATCCATCCAAAAGGACGCAACGGATACCGTTTTGGTAGGTGAAACCAGACTATAGGGTACATCTTGGTCTGCGTTCCCCATATTATAAGATCCTTGAGGAATGTATACCATTCCATAGGGCTCAGAAGGATACCAAGTCGGCCTGTTCTGCACGCCTACTAGCTCTCCACGATCGTTGCTGCTACATGACGCTAGTAAAAAACTGGCGCCTAACAGTATGATTATGAGTTTCTTCATGATTTACGGTGTTAATTTCGTGTTGATTTTCAAATAGTTTCAATCAAGGATGCTATATTACAAAAATCTTGGATTCTTATAACTTCCCTTTTGTCTTGGCGGAATTTCTATCTTAAAGCAATAGCTTAAAAAGATTTCATGACTACCTCCGCCTTGTTGTGAAATTGGTGATATTCCAATATCATATGAGTATCCTGCCTTTAATGATTCGGTAAATTGGTATCCAATATTTACGGCTGCTGCCTCCGTTAGTCTATAAGTAACGCCACCCCAAAATTTATTATTGTACACAGCCATCACGTTAACGTCAATTACTGATGAGGCACCGAGGTCTGATTTGAGTAAAAGACTTGGGCGAAGCTCAATATTAGAGGACGGAATTTGCCAATTGTATCCTCCCATAACGTAATAATGTCTGCGTCCATAATAATCTGTTATTTCATTAAAGGCATTGTCAAAAGGGGTTGAACTCTCGGCTAGCCTGGAGGACGACACTCCAGCCCACCAAGTATCATTTTCATAATATACGCCAAACGATGCATCGAATGAAATACCTTGGGTATTTGGAGTGGTAATGCTAGGGTCAAATGCTGGTATTCCACTTGGAGACCTCCATTCGGCATTGTTAACACTTGAAGTAAAAAGCTCTGCGTTCAATCCAAGACCTAAAGTTCCATTGGATAGTTCAAATTGATAAGCATATCCCAATCCTACATTGAAGTTTTGAAAATATCCGATTTGATCATTTGAAACTTTTAACGCAAGACCACCATGTAGTTTTTTTATTGGAGCGTTGATATTGAGATTTTGACTGGTAGGAGCACCCTCAAAACCTACCCACTGACTTCTGTGGACAGCATTAACACATATAGCACCACCACTTCCAGCTACGCCTGGGTTGTAATATATTTTGTTGAACATGAATTGGGTGAACTGCAAATCCTGCTGACCTACAGCTAGATAAGAGATGCCCGTAAGCAACATAATGTAAATTTTCTTCATAGAGATTCGCTCCTTTTCTCAGTTTTTCTCTGTCTTGGAACCACCAAAGATAAAATTTTGAACAAAAAAATGTTAGTTCACGGTTAAATTTGCCGAAATTTCTTACTTCTTTTCGAAAATGATGAGTGGTTATAAGGCTTTTTTCATAGCATGCCACCACCTTAATGGGGTTTCATTTTCACAGGCTCTAATGTAATCAGAATGACTACACGGAATTAATTTATGCCGTTCGTGCATAGTATTTCCTATCGCTGGCATTGGTACTTCTATCCACCACCTGTCACTTAGGGGGCTTTTATAAAATACTAACTCGTGTTCTCCTTCGTCCATAAGTACGGTAAAACGCTGGTATTCATTTTTGCTGGCAAAGGGATAGTCGCCTTTTCGGGAATTGTAACCTTCTATAAAGTACCAAATCATTTGGGCTACCAAATGTGAGGTTTGCCCGTTATGGTCTTTGGAAGGGTTGCAGCCGTATATTCCAAAAGAACTTACTTTGTCGCTGATTCCTGAATATCTGCTTATTGCACAAGCTTCTTCACCCGAAAAACCGTTGGGCGAAGCGTTAAGATTACCTGGCGCATCGGGCTGCCTTACAGCAGAAAGATCGAAAGTCACAATATCAGCATCTCGAAGTATAGGCTCCGTCTCGGTTATATTATTCTTAAAATAACCTAATCGGTTTACATCAAAATACATTTTTTCCATCAGGTCTATTTCTTCCTGATTGACAAAATAGGTTTGATAGCCAATATTGCTATAATTAAATAGTATGTAGGGCTTCTTTAAAATAACATGACTTAAGAAATTTTCTTCATTCAAATCATGCTGTTGTTGTCCAAGGTCAAACCTTGAATCGATGCTCACCATGTTTACGGTTTGTTCCATACGGTCGTATGCTCGATAATTTCCGTAGGTGATATCCTGGCTGCCTCCTATTATTATAGGAGTGATACCTTCCTTTAATAATAAATAACAAACCTCGCGAAGCCCTTCGTATGTATCAGTAATGGTTTCACCTGGGTAAAGATTTCCTAAATCGACTATCGGAACATTCCATTTGCCGCAATAGAGGCCGTATAAATACCTGCGTACTTCATCTGGTGCAGATTTACAACCCTGATTACTTAAAGAACCACGATCTTCTATCACTCCGATGATAGCCATTTTTACGCCATCAAGCTCTGGTAGACCTTGAACTTCGAGGTGTATTTGAAGGTTGGAAGCTAAACTCTGTGGGTGCCAATCTTTATGTTGTGGATTGGCAATGCTATCCCTTACGGGAGCGAGGAAGTCCTCTAGATTCATTTTTTGGCTCTACTTTTCTTAGGTGTAGCTTTGGTTTTAGCTTTCTTTTTTGGAGCATTCTTTTCAAGAATAGCTTGTACTTCTTCTAAGGTAAGGGCAGCGGCATCCGTTGTTTTTGGAAGCTCAACTTTTGTTTTGCCTTTAATGACATTAAAGCGACCCCAGCGAGCTTTTTCCACTCGTATGCCGGCATCCTCCCAGTTGTGAATTACCTTTTCGCGCTCCTTTTTCTTTTTATCCTCAATCAGCTCTTCAATGTCTTCTTGAGTAAGATTGTCAAAATCATACTTCTTATTTACATTGATAAAGATGTTGTTCCATTTAATGAAAGGGCCAAAGCGACCTACACCTTTTTGTACAGGAAGATTTTCATATTCCGCAATGGGAGCGTCCGCCTTTTCTTTAGCTTCGATTAACTCAATGGCTCTGTCCAAAGTCGTGTCCATTGGGTTTTCCCCTTTGTCAAGAGAAATAAATTTTTCACCAAACTTAACATATGGGCCAAAACGACCAACATTGGCTTGAATTTCTTCTCCTTTATATTCACCCAATGTGCGAGGGAGCTTGAATAAGTCCATCGCTTCTTCGAAGCTGATGGTGTCGATAGACTGGTTTTTTTGAAGACTGGCAAACTGTGGCTTTTCTTCATCTTCGGCTTCACCAATTTGTACCATAGGGCCATAGCGGCCAATACGTGCGTACACGTTTTTGCCACTTTCAGGATCTTGCCCAAGCAATCTTTCGCCAGAGGCACGCTCTGAGTTTTCTTCAACATCCTTTAAGTGCGGATGAAAATCTGAGTAAAACTCATCAATCATCTGCGCCCACTTTTCATTGCCAGATGCAATTTCGTCAAACTGAGCCTCCACCTTGGCGGTAAAGTTGTAGTCTAACACTTTTTTGAAGTGCTCCACCAAAAAGTCATTTACCACAGATCCAATATCCGTAGGCATCAACTTGTTTTTATCGGCACCAGTAGTTTCACTGAGTGTTTTTTCGGCAACTTTAGAATCCTTAAGAATAAGTTGAGCGTAGTTTCTTTTCGTGCCTTCCAAGTCCGATTTCTGAATGTACTCTCTTTTTTGGATAGTACTAATGGTAGGGGCATATGTAGATGGACGACCAATACCTAGTTCTTCTAATTTCTTTACCAAGCTTGCTTCGGTAAAGCGTGGAGGGTGCTGGGTGAATCTTTGAGTGGCGATAATATTATCATTATCTAAACTTTCACCTTTACTCATGGCAGGAAGCATTCCTTCTTGTTCCTCCACGTCTTCATCATCGGTACCTTCTAGGTATACTTTAAGGAAACCTTCAAACTTTATAACCTCACCACGAGCTACAAATTCCAGCTTTTCTTCTGGGGTTTCTATTTTTAATACGGTTCGCTCCAATTGAGCATCACTCATTTGAGAAGCCAATGTACGCTTCCAAATAAGGTCGTAAAGTTTGCGCTGCTGATCATCTGCTCCACCGCTATGCTTGCTCATGTCGGTAGGGCGAATGGCTTCGTGAGCTTCTTGAGCACCTTTACTTTTATTCGAATATTTTCTTCGCTTCGCGTATTCTTTGCCGTAGCTTTTTTTGATTTCGTTCTCCGCTAGGCTCATTGCTTCATCGCTCAAGTTTACTGAGTCGGTACGCATATAGGTTATCTGTCCCGATTCGTAGAGTCTTTGCGCCACGCTCATCGTTTGCCCTACATTAAAATAGAGCTTACGAGCCGCTTCTTGCTGAAGGGTGGAAGTGGTAAAAGGTGCTGCCGGAGATTTTTTTGCTGGCTTGGTATCAATATCACCAATAGAGAATTTATAAGACTTACATTTTTCTAAAAAGTCTTTTGCTTCTTTTTCGGTATCAAAACGCTTATTGAGTTCTGCTTTAAATGATTTTCCTTCTTTATTAGAAAATATAGCTGCTACTCTAAAGTAAGAGGTGCTTTCAAAGTTTTGAATTTCGCGTTCACGCTCTACTATCAACCTTACGGCAACGGATTGCACACGCCCCGCAGAAAGCCCCGCACGTACTTTTTTCCAAAGTACAGGAGACAGTTCATATCCTACCAAGCGGTCAAGAATACGTCTTGCCTGCTGAGCATCTACCAAATTTTGGTCAATTGTACGTGGGTTTTGAATAGCACGCTCAATTGCTCCTTTGGTGATTTCGTGAAAAACGATACGATTGGTTGTAAGCGTATTTAGTCCCAAAGCTTCCGCCAGGTGCCAAGCAATGGCTTCCCCTTCGCGGTCCTCATCCGAGGCAAGCCATACTGTGTCGGCTTTCTTGGCAAGGGCTTTTAGTTTTTTTACTACTTCCTTTTTGTCGCTGGAAATAGCGTAGCTCGGGGCGAAGTTATTTTCAACATCAATCCCCATATCTTTCTTCACAAGGTCACGAATGTGGCCATAACTACTCTCTACCTGGTAATCTTTACCAAGGTATTTTTCAATGGTTTTGGCCTTTGCAGGTGACTCAACTATAACTAGGTTTTTCGGCATACGTCAGCGTCTTAAAGCGATTTTCAACCGACAAAGTAAATCAAATGTTTTTTTGTCGAGGTATTATATTGATAATAATGCTTTATAAAACAACTGCCAAACTGGCGCAACCCGTTTAGGATTTGTAATTTCGCCAACCTTATAAAGTATGCTGTATGCACAATAGTGAGACAAAAGAAATGATGGAAGAAAATCGCCAAGGTGAAGCTTTGGTGATAGAGCGCGAGGGAATTGGCAAGAAAATGTACATCGAAAGTTACGGTTGCCAGATGAACTTTTCGGACAGTGAAATTGTGGCGTCAATTCTTCAAAAAGAAGGTTACGGAACCACAAAAAATGTGGATGAAGCTGACCTTGTTTTATTAAATACCTGCTCCATTCGCGATAAAGCGGAGCAAACCGTTCGCAAGCGTTTGACCAATTTTAATAAAATGAAGCGCAACAATCCGGGGATGAAAATCGGAGTGTTGGGTTGCATGGCTGAGCGCCTAAAAGACAAATTGCTTGACGAAGAAAAGTTGGTGGATATGGTGGTAGGCCCTGATGCTTATCGCGATTTGCCAAACCTGGTGAAAGAACTGGATGAAGGTCGCAAAGCGGTAAATGTACTATTGAGCAAGGAAGAAACTTATGCAGATGTAAGTCCTGTTCGCTTGGGGCAAAATGGAGTTTCAGCATTTGTATCCATTACCCGTGGTTGCGATAATATGTGTACATTCTGTGTGGTTCCATTTACGCGTGGTCGTGAGCGTAGCCGCAATCCTCAAACTATTTTGGAAGAATGTATTGACTTGGCTGAAAACGGTTACAAGGAAATTACTTTGCTTGGGCAAAATGTAGACAGCTTCCTATGGTATGGTGGCGGTTTGAAAAAAGACTTTGAAAAAGCTAGTGATGCGGCAAAGGCCTCAGCGGTAGATTTTGCGATGTTGCTAAGAATGGTAGCCGAAGCGGTGCCAGGAATGCGAATTAGATTCAGCACTTCCAATCCTCAGGATATGAGCGATGATGTGCTTTACGCTATAGCGGAATATGACAACATCTGTAATTATATTCATCTTCCGGTGCAGTCGGGTAGTAGCCGTATTTTGAAATTGATGAATCGTGGACACAACCGTGAGGAATACATGGGCTTGGTAGACCGTATCAAGAAAATAATCCCAGGTTGTGGTATTTCACATGATTTGATCACCGGTTTCCCTACAGAAACGGAAGAAGATCATCAGGAAACCTTGAGCTTGATGGATTATGTAGGTTATGATTTTGGCTACATGTTCTATTATTCAGAAAGACCAAATACCTACGCTGAGCGCAAAATGGAAGATGATATTCCATTGGAAGTGAAAAAGCGCAGATTGAACGATATTATAGAAAAGCAGCAAGCTTTATCTTTTGCCAACAATAAAAAACATATTGGAAAAGTGGTAGAGGTTTTGATTGAAGGCTCTTCCAAAAAATCGGATTCCGATTGGTATGGTCGCACGGATTTTAATACGGTGGCGGTTTTCCCGAAAGGAGATGAAAAACTTGGAGATTTTGTGAAGGTAAAAATTGAAGATTGTACAACAGCTACCCTAATGGGAAAACGTGTAAACTAATGATGAAACAAACTTTTGCTCTGCTCATTCTGATTGTTACTTCCGTTTCGGGCTATAGCCAAACCAAGGTTGGCGATAAGTGGATGGATAATAATCTCGCTTTTCAAATTACTTACGAGGCGATTCGCACCGAGGGTAGGATGGACATTTGTATAGCTGATACTTCGCGAAATGCTTGTATTGAAAACCTTCAATCGGGCTTTGAAGTTAAAGTGTATGATGCAAGTAATACAATGATTTGGGAAGGGATAGGCAGTGGTCGAACCAATATGTTGAAATTGCCAAAAGCTCTGCCAAACGCATCATATGTTACTATAATGGCATTCAAGCCTTTTGTGACAAACAAGAGCACGGGTACAAAGATTCATCAGGATAAACGAATAGAAATAAAGCATACCATAAAATGAGCAGCCTTCAGGAAATAAAGCAACGTTTTGGTATAATCGGTTCTTCGCCATTGCTGGATAGAGCATTGAGCAAAGCCGTTCAGGTAGCCTCTACCGATATTTCGGTTTTGGTATCTGGTGAAAGTGGTGTGGGTAAAGAATCTATTCCCCGCATTATACATAGCCAATCGCATAGAAAGCACAACTCATATATAGCTGTGAACTGTGGAGCTATACCAGAAGGAACAATTGATAGTGAACTTTTTGGTCACGAAAAAGGGTCTTTTACCGGGGCAACCGGAGCAAGAAAAGGATATTTTGAAGAGGCAGATGGCGGAACCATATTTTTGGATGAAGTAGGTGAGTTGCCCTTGGGAACGCAAGTACGTTTGCTTCGTGTTTTGGAAACTGGTGAGTTTATAAAAGTAGGTTCGTCCAAATCACAAAAGACAGATGTGAGAATTGTGGCAGCTACCAATGTTGACCTTTTGGAGGCTATCAAAAAAGGAAAGTTTCGTGAGGATCTATATTATAGATTGAATACGGTAGAAATTCGTCTGCCAGCTTTGCGCGAGCGTAAGGAAGATATTCATTTAATCTTTAGAAAGTTTGTTGCGGACTTTTCCGATAAGTATCACCTTCCAGCCATTAGGCTTACGCCAGATGCGGTGGAGATGTTGCAAAATTTTCGTTGGCCGGGAAATATTCGTCAACTTAGAAATCTTGCTGAGCAGCTTTCAGTAGTGGAGCAAAACCGTGAAGTAGACAGTGAAAACTTGTTGAATTATTTGCCAGCTATAGGTAAGTCAGAATTGCCAGCCTTATATAATAAGGAAGACTCAAGTGGTAGCGGTAGTAAAAGTGGAGATTTTTCGAGCGAAAGGGAGATTTTATACAAGGTGCTTTTTGATATGAAAGGAGACCTTAATGACCTTAAAAAATTGACCATGGAGCTGATGAAGCACGGTACTCATGGCAATTTTGAAGAAGATAATTCGCAGCTGATTAGCAAAATTTACGGAGAAGAAGATGAAGTGCCGGTAAGCCCTCCACGTCCGGCAGAGGAGAAAAAATATCTGCCTATATATAAGGATGGCGACACAGAATTACACGATAGTACTTTTGATACCGACCATGAAACGGTGGAAGAGGAAAACTTATCCTTGCAAGAAAAAGAGCTGGAGCTAATAAAGAAGGCCCTGGATAGAAGTGGTGGAAAAAGAAAAGATGCAGCCGATGAGTTGGGTATTTCTGAGCGTACGCTATATCGTAAAATAAAACAGTACGACCTGCAATGAGAAAATTTATAGCGCTTAGCATTTTTGCAATATTGGCTGCGTGCGGCTCTGGTGGATATTCATTTACTGGTGGTGACGTAGGAAACGCAAAAACTATTTCGGTTGACTTTTTTCCAAACTATGCACCAATCGTTGAACCTACCTTGAGCCAAACATTTACCGAGGCTTTGCGCGATATTTTTGTTCGCCAAACTTCTTTGGAGTTAGTGGAGCGTGGTGGTGATCTTCATTTTGAAGGAACTATCACGGGGTATGATGTAAAACCAATTAATGCGCAGTCAGGGTCTGATAATATTGGTGGCGGAACTGCTGCCAACAGACTTACAATTACTGTGAATGTGATTTACACGAATAAGCTTGAAGAAAAGAAAAGCTTTGAGCAAGATTTTTCTCGTTTTGCTGATTTTGATGCAAATGTCGATCTTTCGCAAGCCTCAGCAGCGTTGATCGAACAAATCACGACTGAGCTGGCTGAAAACATTTTGAACCAATCAATAGGTAGCTGGTAATTTTGGACGCTAACGAATTCATAAATCTACTCAAGAATCCTGAAAAGGTGGAAGGAAAAAGTGTGGAAGAGCTTAAGAAGCTTGCCGCAGAATATCCTTATAGCCAACCGGTGCAGTTGCTTTATGCTATTCGTTTGAGTCAATCCAGCGAGTATCTTTTTAATCGTCAGCTGGGCAAAACTTCTATCCTTACGGATGATCGCTCGGTGTTATTTGATCTCTTTGAAAGAGAAGCTGATGAAGCTGTGGAAGGTAATTTAGAGCTTTCGCTGGATGAAAAACTTCAGAAAGAATTTAATATTGAAGAACGCAAGCCGGAGAGGGATGAAACAATTTTTCCTAAAGATCCGGTAGAGCAAAAACTGGTACATCCTCCTAAGCCAGTTGTTCCAGAGCCAAAACCTGAGGTTCCACCAAAAGTGGAAATACCTGTTGCCAAGTCGGAAGAAAAGCCCGAACCTAAGTCTGTAGGCCCAAAGCCTGATTTATCCAAGCTTAGTCCTGCGGAAAGGGTGAAAGCTATTTTGGAGGAAAACCGCAGGCTGAGAGAAGAATTTGCCGGAAGGAAAAGTGGAGAGCCTATTCCTGAGCCAGCAAAACCTATGGTGGAAGAAAAGGCCCCCGAGCCTGAAATTGAAGAAACACCAATAGTAGAAGAACCTGCTCCTATTATAGAGCCTGTACAGGAAATAGAGAAAGAGCCAGAAGAGGATGTGGCTATAGAAGAAGCTTTGGCCGAAGAAACTCCTGAAACAATTGCGGAAACGCAGGAAGTGGAAGAATTAGCGGTTCCCGTTTTTACTATCGAGGAAGAAAAACCAGAACCTGTTTTTGAAATAGGGGGAGATGACTTTTTAAATGAAGAAATTGACCAGGAAGAAGTTTTTGAGGAAACTCCGGAAGAGGCAGAAGATGAGGTAGAAGTATCATTTGAGCCAGAAATCAAAAGTGAAGCTCCCGAGGAAAAAGAGGATGGCTTTGTAAAAAGTGCTCATTCTTTTGGAGGGTGGTTGAAACATCTTAGCGATCCTATTAAAAAAACAGAACCGGAAAAAACTGAGCAGGCAGAGGAAAAGCCATCGCTTGATGAAAAAATAAACCTCCTGGACAAGTTTGTAGAGAAGCTTCCTGAATTGAAGCAAAAGGCAAGATTTCAGGTGAAAGCGGAGCCTCCGAAGGAAAAAATAAATATGAATCGCCTGATGGATGATAATGATGATGGCTCAATGGTGACCGAAACTTTGGCTCGGGTGTACATTAAGCAGAAGCATTATGACAAGGCAATTAAGGCATATGAAATTATGAAGTTGAAATATCCCGAAAAAAGTAGTTTCTTTGCCGACCAAATTTCAGAGATAAAAAAACTGAGTAACAGTAAATAAGAAAGGAAAATGACTGCATTGCTTACATCACTCATCATAATTGCATGTATTTTATTAATCATCATTATTTTGATTCAAAACCCTAAAGGGGGCGGCCTTAGCTCATCTTTTGGTGGAGGCGGAACACAGCTTTTTGGCGGTGTTAAAAAGACTACTGATTTTCTTGATCGTGGTACCTGGGTACTATCTATCATTCTTGTAGGTCTTGTTCTTTTTATGAATGTTATGATCAGTCCAAGATCAGGTGAAGGTATTACCGGTCCTGAATCAGAAATTACTGAAGAACTAAACTCAATGCCTCAGGCACCAGTTAGCACTCCGGCTCCAGCTGGTGATTTGCCAGAGCCTGTGCAGGAAGACGAAAACTAGAAATAGTTTACCAAAATATTTAGAAGCCCGATCAAGAAATTGATCGGGCTTTCTTTTTGGCAGTTACTCAGTTTAAAGCCCCATTTACACGGCCCTTCGGCAAATGGGGCATTCTTGGTTGTAAAGACTTTTTATCCAGATACTTTTGTTCTGGAAATTTATTAGCCAATACTTTTATGAAGTCTTTAATCCTAAGCATTTTTATATCCACCAGCATTTTGGGTTTTCACTCGTCAGTGTTAGGTCAAAATTCCGATTTTGATTTTCAGCATCAAGTGAAGATGGAGATGGGAGTTTACAGTAAGGATGAACTTAAGAATAGTATGGATTATTCCTTTCTATTTCCAAAGACAGGAAACTACTTTGGAGTAGAAATGCAAATGCCAGAAGCCGGAATGAAAGCCAAAAGCATTTTTGACTATGATGCCATGACTATGACTACCCTTATGGATCACCCTAGTATGAAAATGGGTTCTCAGTATGATTTGAGCAAAGTGATGGAGACAGCCACTTCTGCGGAAAGCAATGATGGCGAAATGAAGAAAACAGGTAATACTAAAAGTATATTAGGATATACCTGCCACGAGTATGTGATGACTACAGAGGATGGTGGCTATGCCGAGGTGTGGATAACAAATGATCTGGATTTTGAAAATGTCTATCAAGCCTTTTCAGCCATGAACAAGAAGCAGAAACCAATGAGCATGAACATGCCTCAAGGCTTTTTTATGGAGCTTACCTCTTGGCCTGATGGTAAAGACGGAAAGGATAAAATTACCATGACTGTAAAAGAAGTTAACCTTAACCAACCGATCTCTATATCTACAAACGGGTATTCTATTATGAAGCTTAATTAATTTCCCCTAACCTAATTAAGGCCCACGATGTAGAGTAAATGCCACCCTGTCAGCAGCGGTGGCATTTTTTTATTCAAAGCTGTCAGACATTGCCATTGGCACACTTTCTGACTGTATCGCGCAGTACATTATAACAATAAGTTTAACCCAAAATAAATAACACAAAATGGCTGAAATTAATCTTCGCCCTTTAGCAGATAGAGTTCTTGTAGAGCCAAGTGCTGCTGAAACCAAAACTGCGTCCGGAATTATTATTCCTGATACTGCACAAGAAAAACCACAGCAAGGAAAAGTAGTGGCAGTAGGTAATGGTAAGGTAGATGAGCCAATGACTGTGAAAGTAGGCGATACTGTACTATATGGAAAGTACGGTGGTACCGAAATTAAGCATAATGGCGCGGACTATCTTATTATGAGAGAGGCTGACATTTTTGCTGTAATCGGTTAACCCAATTCAATCAATTCAAATTTTTAACATTTAAAAATTGTTTTAGCAATGGCTAAAGAAATAAAATTCAATCTGGAAGCAAGAGACGCACTGAAAAGAGGTGTGGATCAACTGGCAAATGCCGTGAAAGTAACCTTGGGGCCAAAAGGTCGTAATGTGGTTATCGAAAAATCTTTTGGAGCACCTACCGTAACTAAGGATGGTGTATCTGTAGCAAAAGAAATTGAGCTAGAGGATAAAGTAGAAAACCTAGGTGCACAAATGGTGAAGGAAGTAGCTAGCAAAACTGCTGATGTAGCTGGTGATGGTACTACTACTGCTACCGTTTTGGCGCAAGCTATTTACACTCAAGGGATGAAAAACGTTGCTGCTGGTGCATCTCCGATGGACATCAAGAGAGGAATGGACAAAGCTGTGGCTAAAGTTGTGGCTAACCTTCAATCTCAGTCTAAGGAAGTTGGCGATAGCTACGATAAGATTGAGCAGGTAGCTTCTATCTCTGCAAACAACGATAACACTATCGGAAAACTTATTGCTGAGGCAATGAGCAAAGTGAGCAAAGAAGGTGTAATTACCGTAGAAGAAGCTAAGGGTACCGAAACTCACGTTGACGTGGTAGAAGGTATGCAATTTGACCGCGGATATCTTTCTCCTTACTTCGTTACCGATAGCGAAAAAATGATTGCTGACCTGGAGAACCCATACATTCTTATTTATGATAAGAAGATCAGCAATATGAAGGAATTGCTTCCTGTATTGGAGCCAGTAGCACAAAGCGGAAAACCATTATTGATCATCTCTGAAGATCTTGATGGCGAAGCTCTAGCTACTTTGGTGGTAAACAAAATTCGCGGAAGCTTGAAAGTGGCAGCTGTAAAAGCTCCAGGGTTTGGTGACCGTAGAAAAGCCATGTTGGAAGACATCGCAATCCTTACCGGGGGTACTGTAATCTCTGAAGAAAGAGGTTTTAAACTGGAGAACGCAACTGTAGATATGTTGGGTACTGCAGAAAAAGTAACCATTGATAAGGACAACACAACCGTGGTAAATGGTAGCGGTGCTGCTGATGATATCAAAGGTCGTGTGAACCAAATCAAAGCTCAGATCGAGTCTACTACTTCTGACTATGATCGTGAGAAACTTCAGGAGCGTTTGGCCAAATTGGCTGGCGGTGTAGCTGTGCTTTATGTAGGTGCTGCCTCTGAAGTAGAAATGAAAGAGAAGAAAGACCGTGTGGATGATGCACTTGCTGCAACCCGTGCAGCCATCGAAGAAGGTATTGTACCTGGCGGTGGTGTAGCACTAGTTCGTGCTGCTGCTGAGCTTACTGACATGGTTGGTGAGAATGAAGACGAGACTACGGGTATGAACATTATCGCTCGTGCTATCGAAGAGCCATTACGTCAAATTGTTATCAATGCTGGTCTTGAAGGATCTGTAGTGGTAAACAAAGTGAAAGAAGGTAAAGATGACTTTGGTTTTAATGCCAAAACTGGTGTATACGAAGCTATGTTAGAAGCTGGTATTATCGATCCAACTAAAGTTACCCGTGTAGCTTTAGAGAACGCATCTTCTGTAGCAGGTATGTTGCTTACTACTGAGGCCACTATTACTGATATTCCAAGTGAAGATGGAGCCGGAGGAGGAATGCCTGGCGGTGGAATGCCTGGCGGAATGGGCGGAATGATGTAGTTCAAACATCCCTAATATATATTCACCCCGCTTTGTCCCGATAGCTATCGGGATCAGAGCGGGGTTTTTTCTTTTATGCTGGTGTGCTGGTAGCTTTTCCAAAGTTCAAAACTTTGGAAAAGTTTAAGGACATATTTCTATTGAGATATGAACCAGCTGGGTTCGGTCGGCATTTGAAGACAATCTAAAATTTGGTTTTACAGTCAACTTGTTTTTTGTGGAGTTGGAATATTCTGCTGAAAAACAATTTTCTAATATGTAAGGAAGGTTTTACTAAGCTGTTATATTTGTAATTCATCACAGATAATAAAACTGACCCACATGACTAGAGTGTTATCCCTACTTATATTATTGTCTTTTGGCTTTGCAAGCCAAGCTCAGAAGTATAAAAAGCCTGAGCAATACTTCCGTGAATTTCAAACACAGAAGCGCAGAATCAACAAGAAAAACTTAATGTACCTAAAGGCTAGCTTGAGGGGAGATGATGAGCGTAGGGTAGCCAAGTACCGTGAGATGATGGTAGACCAGCTGAAGGACAGTAAGGAAGAGCTTAGTCGAATGGGTGACTATGAAGGCTATGATATTTTGCAGCGCGAGTTTGTAGATGCCCTTACTATTTACATTGATGCTTACGAAAATGATTTTGGAATAGCTGAGGATCTTACAGAGCATCGCTACGATTCTTATGAAGATCTTAAAAAATACTATGATGCTGTAACCAAGGCAGAAGGTGGAATGCTGGATGCCAGCTATAAAATGGAAAAGGCTGAAGATCATTTTGCCAAAATGCACTTTTTTACCATTGAGCGTGATGAAGAAATAGAAGAGGAGTATCGCCTGCTTGATGAAGTTACTTTGTATACGCGGGATATGACTTTATCTTTTTTTAGAGTGGAGCAACATTCCAAAGACTTTTTGCTTGCCGTAAATGAGGGCCGGCCAGACACGCTAGATATCATACTTACCCAAATGCAAAAGGATATAAAAGTATCAAAGGCTGAAATTGATGAGTATGCCGATTTTGAAGGTGAGAAGGATCTATACAAATTTACTGAGTACTTTTTGGAAGAGATGGAAGTTGAGGTAACTGAAAATCTCAGGCCATTAGCTGATCAACTTGAAAATAGGTACTTAGAGGACAAAGACTATAAGAAAGCTCAAAAAGAGCTAGAGCGCTTTATTGATCGACACAATGACTACCTAGACGAGTTTTTTGAAACTAAGCGCGATCTTATTCTTGATTATTTGCCTGAAGACTAAAACTTGAAAGATTTTTGTTAGAGCCACGTTATATAGCGTGAATATGAAAATGAAGAAGTGGCTACTCACATTTGCAGGTCTCGGTGTCTTAGGAATGCTGGTCTTGACCTATTCTTATTTTGCTGTAGAGCGCTATGCATCCCCGTTGGTGTTTGATGATATTAGTAAACTTCCAGATACCAGAGTTGCGGTGATCTTAGGTACAAGTAGCAATTTGGTAAATGGCGGTAAAAATCAGTATTTCGAAAACAGGATGAATGCGGCCACGGAGCTTTACAAGTCCGGAAAAGTGGAGTATTTGCTGGTAAGTGGTGACAATCGTCAACGAAATTACAATGAGCCTGTAGCCATGCAGGCAGCTCTCATTAAGCGTGGTATTGCCCAGGATAGGATTATTTTGGATTATGCGGGTTTTCGAACCCTGGACTCTATGGTTCGTGCTAAGCAAGTTTTTGGTCAATCTAAATTTATAGTAATCTCACAGCGATTTCACAATGAAAGAGCCGTGTATATTGCACACCATCGAGGAATTGATGCTGTGGGCTTTAATGCTGCGGATGTGGAAATAGCGGCTGGTTTTAAAACACAATTGCGGGAGGTGTTGGCACGTTTCAAAATGATGCTGGACTTATACATCCTAAAAACAGAACCTCATTTTTTGGGAGATAAAATTGTGATTGGAGAGTAGCAACCATTTTCTCTTTTTGTGCATCTACCTTATAAAGTGTAATAATGAGAAAGCTGATTATAATACTACCTATTGTTGTTTTGATAGGTTGTGAAAAGAAATCGGATAACGATGATGCCTGTATAGATCAATCTTCGATAAATCCCAATATTAATTGTTATGCATTATATGATCCCGTTTGTGGATGCGATGGAGTAACCTATAGCAATGATTGTGTTGCAGGTTCTAATGGTGTAATTTATTTTACCAAGGGAGCTTGTGATTAAAGTCCAAAATTTTCCTTTTGTTTTAATTTTTGACGATGAAAAAAGACCTCTTAACCGGAGGTCTTTTTCATTTTAAAAACATCATGTATTTTCATACCCATTCTATCACACGGGTTATGGGGAAAATATTTTGGAGCGTGGCGTTTCTGCTTCTGCTTTCGCTCAACGGGTTTGGTCAAAAAACCGATTCATTAAAAGTAAGAGAACTTATAGGGCAGTCTTTTGCTGTGCTGTATGCCGATCCTGCTCAGGCCAATGCAATCGCCAAAGAGGCTCTTCAAAAAGCAATTGACATCGATGAATGCTTGCTAATTGCTGAATCCATGAATTTGCTTGGGATAGTTTACGATGTAACGGCCAAGTATGACAGTGCTTTGGCTAAGTATGAGGAAATCGTAGTACTATCTGATAAGTGTGATCTCGAAGTAATGAAGGCCCAGATATACAATAATATTGGGCTGATCTATTGGAACACAGGGGAGCTGGACAAAGCAATTGGTTATTACACCAAGGCACTAAGCATATTTGAAAAGCATGAAAAGTTAAAAGGTATTTCAAGCACATTGAGCAATATTGGCCTGCTGTATACCGAAAAAGATGAATTAGTCAAGGCACAGGAATATCATGAGCGTGCGCTGGTATTGCGCGAACAAACAAAAGATTGGTATGGTGTGAGTGTTTCATACGTAAACCTAGCCAATATTTATATGGCTCATAAAAGTTTTGATTCCGCTAGAACCTATCTCTACGCGGCTTCTCGCATTAAGGATACGCTCAATGACTTAAGGGGTCTTACCATCATCTATAATAACCTTGGTATTATTTGTCAAAACAACAACAAAAATGACTCAGCAGAATATTATCTCAGGAAAAGTATTAGTATAAGAAGGGGCTTGGGTGAAAAGCGACTTGAAGCTGCAGATCATTTTACATTAGGCTACTTTTTTATGGATGCCAAAGCATACGACAAGGCCTATGCCCAACTTGATACAGCTATGACACTTGCCCAAGAAACAGGAGCTAAATCACTTATAGGGAGGATTTATGAACGCTATGGACGGCTGGATACCCTTACAGGAAATTATAAAAGTGCTACAAATAATATGATAAAGTATTATGAAATAGAAAGGGAGTTGAGTGGAATTGAAAAGGAAAAGGCATTTGATGAAATACAAACCCGCTACCAAACGGAAAAGAAGGAGCGACAGCTGGCAGAAAGTAAGGTGGAGCTAGCCACTCAGGAATTGAAAGTTCGCCAACGCACTGTATGGGCAGCCATTTTACTAGCTGTTTTGGCGTTACTTATAGTTTCGGGTATTTACGTATATCGCCAGCAAAGGCTAAAGCAAAAACAGCTGGCAGAGGAGTCACGATTAAAAGAGCAACTGGCACGAGCAGAGTTAAACTCACGAATTCAAGAAGAAAGAGTGCGCATTTCGCGTGATCTGCACGATCATATAGGCTCCCAGCTTACCGTAATTTCTAGTGCAGTTGACAATATTGCTTTTACCGAAAAAGATGAGCAAAAGAAACAAGCGCTATACTCCATAGCCGATAGCGGGCGCGAAACCATGGTCCAGTTGAGGGACACTATTTGGGCGATGAATCAAAAAGTAATTGACTTAGACACCCTTGTGGCTAAAACGCGGGAGTTTACATCAAGGTTAAACCTCAACGGAAATGTGGAAGTAAGGCGAAATGCCAATGACGATGCGGATATGAGCCCGGCTTTGGCAATCAATATATACCGTATAGTGCAGGAGGCTACCAACAATGCCGTAAAGTACGCGGGTTTTACAAAACTTGAAATAGCCTTTGAAAAGCAAAACAATAAACTTAGCGTAAAAGTGGAAGATGATGGTCGTGGCTTTGTGCTAAACGATCTTAGCGAAAAAGGCTATGGATTGATAAACATGAAAGAACGAGTAAGGGAGTTTAATGGCAACTTGGAACTTAACTCAACGCCTGGAAAGGGAACTACTGTGAAAGTGGAAGTGCCACTTAATAGGTCAAATTACGTATAGGACAGGTAAGTAAATCCTTATAATTTTAGAAGTTTAATTTTTACCTGTATGGCTATCAGAATTTTAATTGCAGAAGATAACAGCCGCTTGGCAAGAACGCTTATCGATAAGCTCAACCTGTTTGAAGATCAATTAACTGTGCGTGGTTGGGAGTCCCATGGCAAGGCATTGTTGCAACATTTAGAAGTAGATGCTCACGTAGATTTAATTCTTATGGATATTCAAATGCCAGTGCTTGATGGGATAGAGACTACCCGAATAGTAAAGCAAAAATATCCTCAGATCAAGGTGATAATGAGTACCGTGTTTGATGAAGAAAACTACATCTTAGAAGCAATCATGGCGGGGGCCAATGGCTACTTGCTAAAAGATGAACGCCCTGATAAGCTTATCGATGCCATCAACGAAGTGATGGATGGTGGAGCACCAATGAGCAGCAGCGTAGCCAGAAAAGCATTGAATCTCATTCGCTACGGTGCCAAAGACGAAGTGGTAGCCGAAGTAGACTTTAATCTAACCAAAAGGGAAACTGAAATATTGGAGCAATTAGCGACTGGCCTCAACTACAATCAGATTGCAGAGAATTTGTTTATAAGCCCAGGCACGGTGCGCAAGCACATCGAAAATATTTATCAAAAATTACACGTCCACAATAAGGTAGAGGCTGTGCAAATGGCGATTAAAAATAGGTTGGTTTAGTTAGTCGACAGTCTCCAGGTGAAGCAGTAAAAACAAAAAAACCGCAACTCATCAGGTTTCCCTTCAGTGTTGCGGGTATATAATTTTTAACAACCTTGTAAGCTATGGTCTATTGACTGTTAGCTAATTTCTAGTTAAGCATTTGCTTCACCTTCGCACTTATTGCCTTTCCATCCGCCTTTCCAGATAACTCCTTAGAAGCTGTGCCCATAATCTTACCTATATCTTGTGGGCCTTGCACATTAAGTTTGGTGAAAAGCTCTTTTAGATAAGCTTCCAATTCTTCATCCGACATTTGCTTTGGCAAAAATCCTGAGATTACTTCAAGTTGTGCACGCTCGTCAGCAGCAAGGTCTTCGCGGCCCTGTTCTTCATAAATTGCCAAAGAATCTTTACGCTGCTTTGCGAGTTTAAGTAAAATTTTCATTTCCTCATCAGCGCTAAGCTCACCAGCACCAGCCTCAGAATTTGCAAGTAGAATAGCAGACTTGATAGCGCGAAGAGTTTCAAGACGTGCTTTGTCCTTTGCACGCATTGCATTTTTTATTTCTTCACCAATATTATTTGTTAAGCTCATAATTACATTTTGGTACAAATTTACTTTTTGCAGCTTAATAGATTGTAATTTGTCTCAAGAGATTGCAAAGCGTAGTATAAGCCTTATAAGCGCGTTGCAGTGTAGGACAATTCTGATAATGAGGGGGTTATATTTTGATATATTTACGAAGCCCTTAATCCTACAAAAAAAAAAGCCCTAAATATGAAAAGCTCAAGCGCAAGAGCCTCTATTGCATTTGACGAAACAGAGTTCCTTTCTGCAAAGGTTTCAAGTCTGTTTAGGGTGTTATTGTATTTTGAAATATTTAGGTTTCCACTTACACAAAATGAGCTTTGGTCATTCAGTAAGTTCAATTCCAAATCCGAATTTGCTGATAGTTTAAAGGATTTAGTGGAACGAGGATATATCCAAAAGGAAAATGGGTTTTATTCTTTGAGTTCGCCCACATTACAGATTTCAGAACGTCAGGCAGGAGAAAAACGTGCAAAATCGATGTGGAGAAAAGCTTGCCGCAGAGCCAGGTTTATTCAAAAGTTTCCCTTTGTCAGGGCAGTATTTATTTCGGGTTCTATTTCCAAAGGTGTGGTGGCGCCTGATGGCGATGTTGACTTTTTTATTATCACAAAGCCTGGCAGGCTATGGCTTAGTCGCACCCTTTTAGCCCTGTATAAAAAGGTGTTCCTGCTCGGATCGCACCGGTATTTTTGCATCAATTATTTTATAGATTACGACTTTTTGAAGATTGAGGAGCAAAACCTATTCACAGCTACCGAAATGGCTACACTCATACCTATGACAGGAAACATGGATTTGATTTCTAAGTTTTTTGAAAGGAATGCTTGGATACTGGATTACTACCCCAATTTTGTGGTTAGCAAGCCATTGTTTCAAAGCACTACTCATAAGAGAAGAAAATCATTTACAGAAAAATGTTTAGACATAATCGGAGCTTCGGTTTTAGAAAAATTTAGTCTATGGATTACTACCTCTTTTTGGAAGATGAAATTTAAAGAAATGCCTGATAAAGATTTTCAAACTGCAATGAAAAGCAATGAGCATGTATCAAAACACCACCCATTGCAATTTCAAAAACGGGTCTTAAAGGCATTTAGTGATAAGATTTCAAACTTTGAAAATACAAATGGTTTGAAGCTTAAATCATGAGGAAACATATTCTCTTCACTCACTCCTATTTTTACCGGTTTGACCCAAAACAGTGGAAAACTGCAGAGCCTTATCCTC
>JAUHWX010000193.1 GCA_030427285.1 Bacteroidia bacterium | reverse complement strand
CTCCGGACTTACCATTATGTACAATCAGTACGAAATTGCCCCCTATTCTGAAGGCAGCATTACGCTGGAGTTTCCCTATTCTAAAATAAAGGGAATGGTGAAAGGGGAGTATCGGTTTTAAGACAAAATTCAGGCCCTGGAAGGGTTTCAGGGGAGTTAGTATATATGAGATATAAACAACTTATTGTTTAGCCACTAGTTATGGGCAATTTAAATGAAAACCATTCTTCTAATTTTCACTATTCTATGTGGCCAATTAACATTTGGCCAGACAGATTTGGATAATGACAAAAGGGATCAAATTGTTACGTTGGTAGAAAACGACACTTTGCCTGGTGAATATTTTAATCATTTACCTATTAAAGGGACATTCAAACAGTTAAGTCTATTCAGACACCCTAATGGAACTTTTGATTATGTAACTGTGATATCAGGCGAGTATCAGAATGAGAAACCGATAGGAGTTTGGACATACGCAGGAATTAATCAAGCCTACTTCTGGGTTAACATTGTAAAAAAAGTTCATTATTACGCTGACTCCAGCGTAATAAAAAGTGACAAGGGGAGAGTAAAGTACAATTCAGATAGCACTTTAGTTACCGCTTCAATCAATGGCATGTACTCCAAGGTGAATATTTCATGTGAGAGTAATTTATGCTTTTTCCAATCAGAAGAAAAAGCCGGAAATAGATTTTACTTCGAACAAGAGTATTTAGACAAAATAATCAAGCAACTAAGAGACGGAGTTCCTGAAATTGAAATCTATTTAAAATTTGAAAAAAAACTGCCCCCAACAAACCAAAATAATTGACTCAATAAAAGCCCTCGCTAGCGCGAGCGTCCCGCTGGTGCACGTTCTCTTTATACCTCCACATATTGAACCGCGCAAGCTAAGTGGGCACGAGCGGGACGCTCGCGCTAGCGGAGTACTATCAAAAATCCATTGACTCAAACAAAACTACATGGATCCGAAAATCATACTAGGAATTATTGTGGGCATAGCCTTTTTCTATTTCAGATTTGGCCCTGGCAGCCGGCTATTAAAAAAGAAGTCGCATCATCATATTGTTCCTCCTGTTCCTACCAGCGATCCGCATTGGCACCCAATTGACTTTACTAACTACACGAAATACCTGATTGTGGGTGAACGGAACCAAGTTGAAAAGACAGAAGAGCTAGGAAAACTACTGCAAGACTCTATGGGATTGGAATCGGCAAAAATAGAAACGTCTTCAAAATGGGAGATGGTGAAGATTCAGGCTTCCAACTTTCATGATTTTCACCAAGCCATTGATTTTCTTACCGCTATCGCTTCTGATGAATCTTACGGCTACTGCATCAATAAAGTAGATTCGTCCAAAGACTATGTCGTAAAAGTAGATTCTCGATCGGATCACGAATATCTTTTAGGCACCTTTAGAAATAATCAAAACTTTGGAATTTACCTTCCCTATTCGGACCGCCACCCAAATGGCAATATCTCTTTATCTTCGGTACAAGAAGTGAGTTTTGAAGCGCTAGAAAAGCATTTGCCTCAGCAACTAAACGAGGGTGCGCTCAAAAACCTCGACTAATTCTAAAATCAAAACAACATGAGCAATTACATTGACGGATTTATGCTTCCCATTCCACGCGCACACTTGAACGAATACAAAGCCGTTGCTGAACAAGTAGCTGAGATTTGGAAAGAATATGGCGCCCTTGCCTACTTTGAGTATGTAGGAGAAGATTTAAAATTGGAAGGCACACGTTCTTTCGCAGAGGTGGTGGATTTGCAGGAAGATGAAGTGGTGGTATTTGGCTGGGCTTTATTTCCTTCAAAAGAGGTTCGCGACCAGGCAAACAAGCAAGTTCCCAAAGACCCGCGAATGGGAAAATTGGTGGGTCCTTTAACCGATAAATCAAAATTGATTTTTGATGCCTCCCGCATGGTTTATGGAGGGTTTGAATCACTTGTTTAGGTTTTAAAAAGCACAACCTCCTTCTTGGCAATCTTTTATCAGTGTTTAACAAAACATTGAGTTTTTCTACTTCAGTATTTCTCTACATTCGTCCCTGTTGCCCTCATGTTCTGAATCATTGCTAATTAAAACCTCAGCAAATGAAATACTTGATTTACCTGGTGTCCATGTTTTCAATTTCCTCTGCCTACGGGCAATCAGAGCTTACTGAGCCCGAAACAGGCTGCAAGTTTGTGCTTCCCTGGACATGTGAAACATGTACATTTAGCTGGTCCGGAGATTGCATTGACAAACTCCCAAATGGCATTGGCTCTTTAACCGTTTTTAATGAGGGTACCGAAATAATGTGGTACGAGGGAGAAATGAAAAATGGAAAGTTTGATGGAGCTGGAAAGTATCGGGACGGCATGAATCAATTGGAAGGTGATTTTCAAAATGGTGATTTCGTAAATACCCATCCTTTTATAACAGAAAGAAATGCGCGCCTTGATACAACCCGGTTCAACAAATCAGATGATTGGGAACTAAACTCGCAGGTCACTAAACAGTTAAATAATTTCTATTTCACTTTTCCCGCTTCAGGATATGCTTTTAAAAATCGGGATGCGCTCGTTGAAAAATGCCTGGAGGCTTTCAAACAAAATTGTGCCTTAATTAAAGACCCCAGCTATACCGAGTTTACCAAAATTCGCTTTGTGACTTCCAAAAATGATATGCTCTTACACGCCAATCTTTATGTAAGTAATATAGCAGATATCAAGAGTAGGTCTATTCACATGACTGTTTCTGAGGAAGCCACCGAGGGCGAAAAAAAGGCCAACCCTCCTATTATCCATGAAGTAATGCACATGGTTTCTATGACAGCATGGGGAACGCCACCACAAAATAACAACTGGTTAAATGAAGGCCTAGCCACCTATGCAGCAAATAATTGCTCAGGGTTTTCTGTTTCTGAGATTTATCGCTTTTTTCTAGAAGAAGGTATGCTCTTAAGCCCCGAACAGCTATCACAAAACTTTTTTCAATCCGATGAAATGATTGGCTATCATCAATCCGCATATATTGTGGAATACCTCATCAACAATTTTGGAATTGAAAGATTAGAAACATTTTGGAAACAAGGGTTTTCTAGTTTTGAATCCATCTACGGTCTTACTTTTTCAGATATGATAAGTGAATTAAATAAAGAGTTGCTAAAAGTTCACCCCAAGTCTCCAAAAATAGACTGGGAAGTGCTTGGGGAAGGGTGTAAATAATAAATGCTGCTCCGATCAAGCCCTATTACACAAAGCAACCCAATGACAATTAAATTATAGGTAGATTCGTTCGATACCTATGAAAGTCAACCAATCACTTTTACCACTTGCCTTTACATTTCTCCTGGTCTTTTTTCAAAATGACAGCCGGGCATGCAGCATGTACAAATTAACTGCTGACGGAAAAACAATGGTGGGCTGCAATGAAGATACCTGGAGAACAACTTCAAGAATTTGGTTTGAAAATGCTAAAAGCACAGATGAATATGGAGCTGGTTTTACCGGTTCAAGGCAAGTGTCTAATAACAGAACCGCGCCCCAATCGGGAATGAATGAAGTCGGGCTTACTTTCTCGCGACTAGTTGCCTATCATCCTAAGCAAAACAACCCGTTTCCAAATAGGCTTAAAATTACAGATGAAGTTGATTACCTATCTAACATTTTACATAAATGTGCCACCATAGAAGAAGTAAAGAGATACATTGAGCAATATGATCATAGCATATTTATAGATGATGTATTCATGTACATTGATAGCTCTGGAAATTATCTGGTGGTGGAACCTTATCAGTTAATTGAAGGGAGTGAACCGCACTATGTGTTATCTAATTTTTGCCCATCCATAACCACCAATGACAAAGCACGAAAACTGGAGCGCTACAGAAATGGTGAAGATTTTTTAAATAATCATACACTCAATGCTTCCCTGACTTTCTGCACAGCGGTATCGGATACCATGCATGTGTGCAGAAGTAGAAATGGTGATGGCACATTGCTCACCTCCATTTGGAACACAAAGGAGGGGCTTGTAAACCTGTACTTTTACCACTCTTATGATTCTACCGTACAGTTTGATATTGCCAAAGAACTAGAGCAGGGAGATCATATTATAAATGTGGCCAGCTTATTTTCCGTCAATCCTGAGTTTGAAAGGTTATTAAGCTTCAAAACACCTTTCAACACGCCTGTGCTAAGAATCTTGCTTGTAATTATGGGAGGCATTCTTACCCTACTTGCTTTTATTTTTATGGTCCTTTCTTTAATAAACCGAAAAACAGATACAGCTTATAAAAACCTGATTTTCATTTCAGGATTGAACGTTGCGCTAACTTTCTATTTTTTCGTATTGGCTACAAATATTGAGATCTATTACTTTGACGCTCCCTTCAAGCATTACAGTTCCAGCCTTATCAGTATTTCCTCATATATGCCCTTTCTTTTACTCCTTTTATTTTTCCCCATTCTCAATAGCACTGTTCGCTTCTCTAAGAATGTGGAAATAAAATTCTGGATAAAGAGCCTGTTGGTTCTGAATGTTTTAATCTACTTGGTTTCTATTTTTAGTTTTGGATACTGGGGCTTATTCAATTTCTGGAATTAAAAAGTAGCTTAAGGCTAATTTTGACATGAGCTGTGGGCAGATTTAGACCCAGTGATAAGCCTTCTAATTAAGAAAAGTTGAATATGGATAAGCGAATGACAGACATTATGAAACTAGCCCGCATTGAGCTTATCATAATACCCATTTTCATTTTTTTCAAAGCTATAAGACCAAAAGTTCTTGATAGTGCTGCTCCCGAAATCTTCAAAATCACATTGCTCTCCCTGCCTAATTTTTTTGAAGCCGTAATCGGAACCCTCACCTTAACAGGGGTAGGTTTATTAATCAATGATAGACTAAGTCAAGCGCAGCAACTAAAGCCCAAGTTCATATATATAATCGCTGTTGTGCTTGCCGCGTGTTATGTAATAGCTCAGGAATTGAATCTAATTACCCTTAGAGCCAACGGCACTACAGACCCATTTGATGTGCTATTTTCAATTATTGGCCTTGCAGTTGGTTACGCCACTATTCTGTATGTAAAGCCTATAATTCAGTACTAAAATTCTAAATTGTACAAACAAAAAAAGGAGAGACATTTCTGCCTCTCCCTTTACTGCATCTAAAACCAAACTATCGTTTTATATACTTCACCGTTTCGGTGCTATTGCCCATTTTGATGGTGATAAGATAAATTCCGCCAGTTAAGTCTGGGTTTATCACCAAGTTTCCTGAAGCTGCAGAACTGGTGTAGTTCATCAAGTTTTTACCAGAAATATCATTGATGTTTATAGAAACCTCATCACTGCTTGGCACAAAATCAATATTGATTTCACTACTCATCGATGGATTTGGATAAACGCTCAGTCCTTCAATCACAGACTGGTTTTCGTTGATACCAATAGTATTCGTCTCTGCAAAGCAAAAAGAACCTCTTATCGCTTGTCCTCTTATTTCACCACCAGGGTTAGCAGCAGTGTGAATATTAAAATATACGCTGTCTCCTCTAAACTGTACTGAATTTTGAGTAACAAAAGCTGTCATGTCATTATCTGTCCAATATCCAAATGCACCATCTGAAGTACCTGTACCTGTAAAGTCTGGAGTAAGGTTAAAAATTACAGGACCATTAGCTCCCGCTTCAGCTACATGAAAGTGCGCTCCGGTCACATTACCGCTAAGGCCATCAGCAACTACCATATAGTGGGCATTACTTTGGTTTCTATCAATAGTCACAATTCCGTTACCGGTTGCAGTAGTAGTTACTGCCGGTACTTCTTGTGCGCCTTCTAAGTTTGCCGTGTATCCTTCACGAGCCAATCTATATACCTGACCTCTAAGTTCTCCATTGGCATTGGCCGCTGTGTGTACATTTACATAAAATGCACCCGATAGCATATCATGCACTACCTGAGAAGTAATAGCCGCTCCGGTAATTTGTCCTTTAATATGGTTTCCATTAATCCCTGGAGTAAGGTTTAGCACTACG
>JAUHWX010000192.1 GCA_030427285.1 Bacteroidia bacterium | reverse complement strand
CTGGTTGTAAATTACAGCCGTAGTTGTGTCTGTAACTTCATCATCATAAATTACCGTACCCAGGTTAAGCGAGGATTTTTGAAGCATACTTTTAGCTTCATCAAGTGATAAAAACCTAAGATAGGGAGATATAACCATACTTTTTCCAACACCCTCTCCTAATACCAGTTGTATAATAGTGCCTTTTTCAAATCTGTCTTTTTCTTCTACCAAACGTCCGTTTACCATCACATCTACCACCACATCTTTACCTAAATAAGGAACATAGGTGAGCTCACCCACTTTAAAGCCTTTTGACTCTAAGTCATAAATAGCTCGTCTTTTGGTTTTTTCTCTTAGTTGTGGAATTTCAATTTTCCTGGCCTTAAAGGGATTTATAGTTAACCTAATGGCACGACCTTTTTTTACAGTAGAACCTTCTTCGGGATATTGATTGATGACACTACCACGAGGAAAATCTGGATTAAACTCCGAAGTGTCCATTATTTCAGCAAAAAGCTCACGCTGTTCCAGCGCTTCAGTGGCTTCATTATAGTCCATTCTCAGCAAGCTAGGCACCACAATATTGTCTCCATGACGCGTATAACTATCTAGCCAACTACTTATACCCCAAAATAGGAGTCCGCAGGTAATCAATATAATAAGCACGTTGGCCCAAAGAGTCTTAGATTTTATAAATCGAAATAATTTCACTTTCTGAAAAATTGTATTTAATAGATGCGTAGGGCTATACCTTGTCGCTTTTGGCTCAAATATACTGTGTTTAAAATCTTATTGAAGGCTATGTAAAAAGCTCACAGTATCTACCTTGTCGGCATAATCCCAAAGGTTGGGTTGCTGTGCTTTCCCCATGGCTATGGCATTGTTTACTTTTTTATCTTCAGATACAATGCACTGCAGTTGATTTTCAAATCCACCGAGTTTGTCATTTAGGCTATCCAAATCAGAATAAGTTTCGTGATAAACCACGGCAGCAGGAGCATGCAGCGCTTCATTTTCTTTCAGAATAACAAAACCGTTTTCTAAAAACTTATGCTGCTCCATCATAAAAATGGCGCGGTTGTAATCATAATTATTGCCATATTTTTTGTTGTCTACCACATGGCTAAAGTCAAAGAAAGCCTTGAAAATATTGTTGATATCATAGCCTTCTGGCAGGAAAAGCTTTGAAACATTACGGCAACCCAAGCCGAAATAGCGGAACACATCCCAGCCTAATTCTTTCAGTTGCTCTGGAGTTTCATCTCCTGTAAGCACTGCTACAGAGGTTCTGTTTTTGCGAATCACATTTGGATATTTTCCAAAATAGTGGTCAAAATAGCGAGCAGAATTATCGCTGCCAGTGGCAATTACTGCGTCAAATTCTTTGAGTTGGCCTGAAGCCAAATTGATCACTTCTGCAAAACGCTTGTCAATAGCTACAAGAATTTGCGCAAGAAAAGGAAGCAATTTGTCATCATCAGTACTTGGCTTGGCGAGTACTTTATTTCCCGTAAGGAGAACGGTAAGAAAATCGTGAAAGCCTACCAATGGAATATTTCCCGCCATAATGATGGCGATAGTTTTTTGAGTTTTTGGCTCAAAAGCTTCTTTTGGATATCGGCCAACCCATGCTTCCAGATTATCTTGAGTAAGCGCATTGCTCCATTGCTGAAGTGCAAACTCTACATTATCCTTGGTAAACCAATTATTGTAAATTCCCGCTTCGGTAATGGTGTGGCGAAAGCCTTCCAAAAAGTAAGCATTGATTTTTTTGAGATCTTCATCAGGTCTTTCATCCTGATACTGACTGATAAAACGCCCGAGTGTTTCAAATGCAGAAATACGTGCGGCTATATCCAACATACGCCCTTTCTATTTATTAAATTTGCGCAAAAGTAAGAATCAATATGGCTATTAAGATAACTGACGAATGTATTAATTGTGGAGCCTGCGAACCAGAGTGCCCCAATAATGCAATATATGAAGGTGCACAGGAGTGGCGCTTCAGCGAAGGCACTGACCTCAAGGGTAAAGTGGTAACCAAAAGTGGTGGTACTTATGACGCTGATGAAGCTCAGGAACCAGTAGATTATGATGTGTATTTTATTGTGACCGACAAGTGTACCGAGTGCATAGGTTTTCATGAAGAGCCGCAGTGTGCTGAGGTTTGCCCTGTAGATTGCTGCGTGCCTGATGAAGACAATGAGGAGACGGATGAAGAACTGATGGCCAAAAAAGAATTTTTGCACGTATCCTAAAAATATACTGGCGCAAAATTTTCTCCGTTCATAGCTGCATGAAGTATTTTCTTTTCACACTTTTTACTTTGCCACTTTTCTCACTTGGTCAGGAAGTAACTTCCTCTCCAGAGAAATTTCTAGCTGAAACTGGAAAAGAGATTTTAGCACATTCTGAATATGCTCAGAGGCAGGCAGCATGTGATACGTTTTTGGCGGTTCTCAAAAACTACATTTCTACTGATGAGGGGTTTAATGATCCGCTGAAAAGCGTGACCAGCATGATTCGTTTGGACTATGAAGATGAGTTTAGAATCTACACCTGGCAAATGCCCGATGCAGACTTTAAATATGTGAAGTATGGATTGGTGGCTGCTACTACCCGAAAAGGAATTGTGGTAACCGAGCTGAATGATGATAGCAAAATGCTGATGGAGCCTGAGTACAAAAGTCTGAAATCAGATAATTGGTATGGAGCCATTTACTACAAATTAATTCCTGTAGGCAAAAAGAGAAATCCAACTTTTACTTTACTTGGCTTTGCGCCAGATGAAACCCTCAACAAGAAAATCATAGATGTAATTTCTATTGATAATCGCGGTCGCCCACGCTTTGGTGACAAGGTGTTTCGTTTTGATGAATTCATGGACAAAACATATCGCAAGCCTCCCCAAAGAATTATTCTCAGCTATGGCGGAAAATATGCGGCCTCCGTGCGCTGGAATGAAGACAAGGAGATGATAATAATGGACCACCTTTCGCCACCAGACTCAAAATTGAAAGGGGTGTACTCCACTTATGGTCCTGATATGAGTTATGATGGTTTGGTATGGGAAAAAGATTGGTGGCACCTAAAAACAGAAGTGAAATTTGATAGCCGCCAAAATATACCCATAGTACCACCAAATAAGCCTACTGATTTGCCTCCTGGCAAAAAGTGATTTTAGGTTTTACAAACTTCTTGAAATCCAATGTACATCCATTGTGGGAGTATTATAAAAATACCCTTCAAGATTAACCCCTCGTTAACTCATCTTAGTGACCTATTTTGTTAATTTTGCCAGCGATTTAAGCGACTACAAAATCTTAAATACCTAACAGATAATATGAAAGCACATAATTTTTCAGCAGGGCCATGTATTCTTCCACCCGAAGTATTGCGTCAGGCATCAGAAGCAGTAATTAATTTTGATGGACTAAACCTATCATTGTTGGAAATCAGCCACCGAAGTAAAAATTTTGTGGCCGTAGTTGAAAAAACTCAAGCACTTATCAAAGATTTGCTTGATGTGCCTGCAGGGTATTCTGTAGTATTTGTTCAAGGTGGGGCAAGCTTAGAATTTGTGATGGTAGCTTTAAATCTTATGAAAAAAGATGGTGGAAAAGCTGCTTATACCGATACTGGTGCTTGGGCAGGGAAAGCTATTGAAGAAGCAAAACGCCAAGGTGAAGTTGTGGTGGTAGGATCTTCTAAAGACAAGAACTACAACTTTATACCAAAAGGGTATGAGGTGCCAGCCGGAATGGATTACTTCCACTGTACTTCAAACAATACTATTTATGGAACTCAAATGAAGGAGTTTCCAAAAGTAGATACGTTGATGGTATGCGATATGTCATCAGACATCATGAGCCGCAAGATTAATGTTTCTGACTTTGACCTTATTTACGCTGGAGCGCAAAAAAATATGGGGCCTGCAGGAGCTACTGTAGTTATAGTAAAAGATGAAATTTTGGGTAAAACAGGACGCGATATTCCTGCTTACTTAAACTATAAGACTCACATTTCTAAAGAGTCCATGTTTAATACTCCACCGGTATTTTCAATCTATGTTATGATGCTTACCATGCAGTGGCTAAAAGACAATGGTGGTGTAGAATGGATCGAAGAAGTGAACCGTCAAAAGGCTGAGTTGATTTATAATGAAATTGACCGTAACCCACTATTTAAGGGAACTGCTGAGGTAGAAGATCGTTCTACTATGAATGCATGTTTCTTGCTAAATGATGAGGCACATACTGAAACATTTAATGAAATGTGGAAAGCTGCTGGCGTTAGCGGAATCAATGGTCACCGTAGTGTGGGTGGTTACAGAGCAAGTATGTATAATGCGCTTCCGCTTGAAAGCGTACAGGTACTTGTAGATGTAATGAAAGAATTGGAAAAGAAAGTAGGATAAAAGTTGAATAGTGGAATTGCTAATTGGTGAACAAGTTGAACTAATTAACCATTTTACAAATTGACTAATTAACAAGAAAAGATAAAAGAGATGAAAGTACTTGCAAACGATGGTATTTCAGCCGCTGGACAAAAGAGACTGGAAGAAGCCGGATTTGAAGTAGACACTACTACCGTTGCTCAGGAGCAATTGGGTAAATACATTAAAGAAAACAACGTGAGCGCTCTTTTGGTGCGTTCTGCTACCAAAGTTCGCCAGGATTTGATGGATGAACTGAATGGCCAGCTAAAGCTTATTGGTCGCGGTGGTGTAGGTATGGATAATATTGATGTGGAGTATGCTAAGTCAAAAGGCATTCACGTAATCAATACTCCGGCTGCAAGTAGCCGCTCGGTAGCCGAGTTGGTGTTTGCTCACCTTTTTGGAATGGTGCGTTACCTTTTTGATTCTAATCAAAAAATGCCACTTGAAGGCGATACTCAATTTAAAGTATTGAAGAAAAACTATGCTGCAGGCATTGAGCTTAAAGGGAAAACTATCGGAATCATTGGTTTTGGAAGAATTGGTAGAGAAGTAGCTCGTATGGCTTATGGTCTTGGGATGAACATCGCTGTGCATGACCATAATACTGAGGCTGTAGAATTGGAAATTCCATTTGCTGATGGACAAAGTCTTAAAACTAAAATTCAGCCAACGGATTTGAAAACCGTTTTGAATACTTCTGATTTTGTTACAGTCCACGTTTCTGGAGCTGGCAAAACTGTGATTGGCAAAAAAGAAATTGCCATGATGAAAGATCAGGCGGGTATTGTGAACACAGCTCGTGGTGGTGTGGTAAATGAAGTGGATCTTATCGCTGCGCTGGAAGAAGGTAAACTTCGCTATGCGGCTTTGGATGTATTCGAAAATGAACCAACTCCGGCCATGCAAGTTTTGATGAGCCCTTACACTTCACTTACTCCACATATTGGTGCTGCCACTTTGGAAGCGCAAGATAGAATTGGTGAAGAACTAGCTGATCAGATTATTGAGCTATTAAAGTAGTCGGTAGTCGGTAGACGGAAGTCAGAAGTCGGAAGACGTGATTAATATATTGAAACCCGTGGTGAGAGCTACGGGTTTTTTTGTTTTAGGGAGTTTTGTTGAAGATGGGGTCATGGATGGAGTCTTTTGAAAATCGTATTTGCCATGAGTATAGACCATCATTGTCAATAATTTCCACAGTCCCATTTAGACTTTTTTCTTTGTAGTGGTTTGGTAGGAAGAAATATCCTAAAGTATTTATTGGTTTGAAATTTTGCCCAGAGGGTTCGTCAAAGTTGACGACAAAGTCATCAATCTGAATGCGAAAATCAGAAGTTAGAAAAACTATTACGGAGTCTCCGGTAGGGATAAGCTTTGGAACGATATAGGGTATTCCTCCGTCCCAAGATGAAACGCTGGTAATGTTGGTGATAAACTGAAGTGTTTGGTTTAGTTCGTTTAAAATTAAACTCTTTGCGATAGTGGAGTCGGTAGTTGACAAGGATTTTAGATTTACCGCTAAGCTGTCCCAATGACTATTGTAGATTTCTTCAGGGATTTCTAATAAGTTTATGATACTGTCAATAAAACCGGGTTGATTAAGGTGTAGTAAAATCAAATAACTTGATTCGTAGTATTGTTCGCTAAGATCCTTCCATGGACCGCCTTTCATA
>JAUHWX010000191.1 GCA_030427285.1 Bacteroidia bacterium | reverse complement strand
ACCTTGTCCAGTACCTACACACATGGTTACCATACCGTATTTCTTGTCGCGCTTTTTCAGTTCATTAAAAATCTGAACACTCAATTTAGCACCAGTACAGCCTAGTGGGTGTCCCATAGAAATGGCACCTCCATTTACGTTAAGTATATCTTGATTGATTCCTAACTCACGCACTACCGCCAAAGATTGCGAAGCAAATGCCTCATTCAGTTCAATCAATTCGATTTGATCTAATGTCATCCCTGCTTGCTTTAGTGCTTTTGGAATAGCCTCTACCGGGCCAATACCCATGATACGTGGCTCCACGCCCATTGCAGCGTAAGAAACCAAACGAGCTATTGGCTCAAGATTTAATTCTCTCACCATCTTTTCGCTCATTACCACAACAAATGCAGCACCGTCAGAAGTTTGAGAAGAATTACCAGCAGTAACCACTCCACCTTGCGCAAATACCGGCCTTAGCTTTGCTAGCACCTCTTTTGAAGTATCTGCACGCGGGCCTTCATCCGTATCTACAATGTATTTTCTGGTTTGCTGTTTTTCATTTTTATCAAGATAAGTTTCCTCCACCTCAATCGGTAGAATTTCATCCTTAAAGCGACCTTCCTTAATTGCCTTCAAAGCTTTCATGTGAGAATTGTAGGCAAACTCATCCTGGTCTTCACGGCTCACCTTATACTTTTCAGCTACAGCTTCTGCCGTAAGGCCCATATTATTGTACCAATCAGGATTGGTTTTGGCCGTGCTATAATTTGGGGTAACCTTATAGCCTCCCATCGGGATATAGCTCATGCTTTCGGCACCACCGGCAATTATACAATCCGCCATTCCAGCTTTAATTTTGGCCGTGGCCATAGCTATGGTTTCTATACCGGATGCGCAGTAGCGGTTTACCGTAACTCCAGGAACACTATCCGTATCCAATCCCATGAGCGACACCAACCTTCCCATATTCAGGCCTTGCTCGGCCTCGGGCATGGCATTACCCACTATTACATCATCCACTCTTTCTTTTTCAAGAGCAGGAAGACTTTTCATCAAGTCTTTTATTACTGATGCCGCCAAATCATCAGGACGCGTAAAGCGAAATACTCCTCTCGAAGCCTTTCCTACGGCTGTCCTTTTTGCGGCTACTATATATGCTTCTTGCATTTTTTATGGTATTTAGTAGTGAGTATTGGGTATTAAGAATTGTGTTATTGATACATTATCTTCGGAACACAATCTTCCACCCATCTACTTTCTTAAGTTCTTTAATAAATTATAATTCATTTTTTGAATGCTTTCAATAGCAGGATAAACACCCTGCAAATCATTTTGGGATAAAAACTGTAGTCGGTTGGCTAGGATAAGCTGGGTTTCAAGCTCATTGGCAGAGCCATTACTTATATCCACAAAACGGGCAAAATCTGCTGTAGAATGTCTTCCAGCACCTTCCGCAAGGTTGGATGGTATTGAAACCGTACAGCGCTTAATTTGTGAAGTAAGCCCGTACAATTCATCTTTAGGCATCTTTTGCATTAATGTGTAAATTTCTACCGCCAAGTCCATGGAGTGCTGCCATACTTTCAATTCTTTAAAATTGTGCATCCTATTATTTTTTAATTATTAAATAACACACTCCCCAAAGCACTGAGTACTCATTACCCTTTACCAACTACCTCACCAGTGAGTTAATTTCTCAATGGTTTTCCCGTTTGCAACATGTGCTGTATGCGCTCCATGGTTTTCTTGTTTGCACAAAGTCTCACAAAAGCTTCACGTTCCAAATCCAAAAGGTATTGTTCAGAAACTTCAGTAGCTTCACTAAGCGGCCCTCCCGACATTACATTTCCAAGAGATTCCACCATTTGCTTTTCGTATTCT
Source organism: Bacteroidia bacterium (assembly GCA_030427285.1). GTDB lineage: Bacteria > Bacteroidota > Bacteroidia > Flavobacteriales > Schleiferiaceae > Owenweeksia. Next base: position 4,269 of record JAUHWX010000191.1, on the reverse strand, counting down.
GAAGCGTATCCACCTTCCATCATTTGGTGAGCTCCAACTATAAAGGCTCCCAAAGCCTGTTTTCCAAGAACTTTTACATTCTTTTCTTTGATAGGTTTGGTATACCCAGTTTCTGCTAAAGCAATACATTTCTCTTTTGCATCAGCAATCAGCCTGCGCTTATTCATGGTAATGCCATCACGACCTTCTACCAAATAGCCAAGATTGAAAGCTTCAACAGCAGAAGTGGAAACTTTAGCCTGGGCAATTTTTATAAGATTCTCACGATAAGCATTAAGCTCTACATCATCTTTTACATAGCGATCTCCAGCACGTTTGGTAAGCTCTTTAGAACCTCCACCACCAGGAATCACACCTACACCAAACTCTACAAGTCCAATGTAACTTTCGGCTGAAGCCTGAACAGCATCCGCATGAAGTGTGGCTTCGCAACCACCTCCAAGGGTCATATTATGAGGTGCTACCACCACGGGTACTGATGAATAGCGAATACGCATCATCGTATCCTGAAAGTGCTTTACAGCAAAATTCAACTCGTCATATTCCTGTTCAACCGCCATCATAAAGATCATCCCAAGATTGGCACCAACAGTAAAGTTTTGCCCTTGATTGGCAATCACCACTCCACGATATTCTTTTTCGGCCAGCTCAATGCCTTTGTTGATTCCTGCTAAAACACCTCCTCCAAGCGAGTTCATTTTAGAATGAAACTCTACATTCAAAATTCCATCGCCAAGGTCAATTACCGAGCAGTCTTCGTTTTTCCAAACGGTTTTGCTTTCGCGAATATGATCGAGAATGATGAGTTCGCGTACTCCGGGAACTTCTACCATCTTTTTATCAGGAATGGAGTAATAATGCTGAACGCCATCTTTCACTTCATAAAAGGATTTGAAGCCAGCGTCAAGCATTTCCTGAACCCAGCCAGCTACTTCATGACCTTCATCTTTGGCAAACTGCAAACCTTTTTCAACACCTATTGCATCCCAAATTTCAAATGGCCCGTGCTGCCAACCAAAACCGGCACGCATGGCTTCATCTATTCTAAAAAGTTCATCTGAAATTTCAGGAATACGATTGGACACATAAGCAAAAAGCCCTGCAAAAGATTTACGGTAAAACTCTCCCGCTTTGTCTTTAGCTCCAGCTAAAACCTTAAAGCGATCGACCACTTTGTCAATTCCTTTGGTTTGATCTAAAACCGGAAATTTAGTTTTGCTTTGAGACGTATATTCTAATGTATCAAGATCCAAAGACAAGATTTCAGATTTACCATCCTTATCTTTTACTTTTTTATAAAACCCTTGACCAGACTTGGAGCCGAGCCAATTATTTTCCTGCATTTTATTTAAAAACTCAGGAAGCTTGAAAGTAGCATTTCGTTCGTCCTGCTTTACATTCTCATAAAGTCCGTTGGCCACATGGATAAGTGTATCAAGTCCCACAACATCCGCTGTACGGAAGGTTGCCGACTTAGGACGGCCGATAACCGGACCTGTCAATTTATCTACATCTTCCACGCTCAGTCCTAATTCCTGAACGCTATTAAAAAGATCCATAATTCCAAAAATACCCACTCGGTTTGCAATAAACGCAGGGGTATCTTTTGCCAAAACTGTGGTCTTCCCAAGATTCACATCACCATATTTCATCAAGAAATCAATCACTTGCGGATCGGTGTGCTTGGTAGGAATGATTTCTAAAAGTTCGAGATAACGTGGCGGGTTGAAAAAGTGCGTTCCACAGAAGAACTTCTTAAAGTCATCACTTCTGCCTTCCGTCATCAAATGAATTGGAATACCGCTCGTATTTGATGAAATAAAAGTTCCGGGCTTACGGTGTTTTTCTACTTTTTCAAAAACTTGCTGTTTGATATCCAAACGCTCCACAACCACTTCAATCGTCCAGTCTACATCCTTGATTTTTTCAAGGTCATCGTCAAAATTTCCGGTAGTAATTCGGCTAACGAAAGCCTTATCATAAATAGGTGATGGATTACTCTTAAGGGTGCTCTGCAAGGCGTCATTCACAATTCTATTCCTAACGGCCTTATCCTCCAAGGTTAAGCCCTTAGCTTTTTCCTTGTCATTTAGTTCTCGTGGCACAATATCCAGCAACAATACTTGTACGCCTATATTGGCAAAGTGGCAAGCAATACGCGAGCCCATTACGCCTGAGCCCAGCACCGCCACTTTTTGAATTGTTTGATTCATACTTCTTTTAAATAAATTTTTCGGTTTGTAATAAGCTCGTTGACTTTACTAATTACTTCAAAAAAGATTTCGAGCTTTTGTTCGGGGACAGCTGAAAAAATAACCTCGTTAAACCTAACGACTGCCTGCTTGGCATCGGCTCGTTTTTCTAGCCCCAAATCTGTGAGGTGGACTAAAACACTACGTCCATCAATCGGATTTTTCCTTCTCTCTATTAGCCCGCGCTCTTCCATATTCTTTAGAATACGCGAAAGACTAGTGGCTTCCATTCCCATCTTTGGGCCAAGAGAAGTTGAGGGTGTACCTTCTTCTTTGTCAATGTTTAGAAGAACATATCCTGTAGCCATGGTAGCATCATATTTAGAGGCCTCCTCATTATACATCTTCGCGATGCTTTGCCAGGTTCGCTTAATATGAAAATCTATGGTTTCTTCTTGTTTCAATGGTAAAGGGTTTAGTGAAACTCAAATATAACAAATTTTTACTATGCGCGCATAGTAAAATAGTGATTATTTTCCTACAATCACCATTTGCTAAAACTTAAAATCTAAAAGCCCTTTTATACCGAATAACCAAGTCCTATCGACTTGGCTCATGGTCATATATATTGACGTATAAATCCTTATACATACTCATGATGTTTCTACGCTTAAGGCTAAGCTTAGGTGTAAGATGTCCTGCATCCACACTCCATACATCAGAAGTCAACTCAATTTTTTTCACTTGCTCTGAATGACCAAAGCTTTGATTCTTTTCACTTACCTCGCCCATGATGCGCTCACGCACCTTTTCGTTGGACACTAAGTCTTTATTATCGTTAAAGCTAATTCCTTTCCTTTTTGCCCAACCTTTAAGAAACTCAAAGTCGGGCTGAACAATGGCCGCAGGGTGTTTTTCACCTTCTCCAATTACCATTACCTGCTCAATAAAGCGAGATTCTTTCAGCTTATTCTCAATAATTTGAGGAGCAACATATTTTCCACCAGAAGTTTTAAACATCTCTTTTTTACGGTCTGTAATTTTTAGCAAACGGCCATCTACCATTTCGCCAATGTCACCCGTGTGGAACCAGCCATCAGCATCAAGTACCTCAGATGTTTTTTCCGGTTGTCTGTAATAGCCCATCATCACATTAGGACCTTTACAAAGCACCTCGCCATCTTCGGCTATTTTTACTTCTACATTTCTGATGGGTTCACCTACCGTACCGATGCGCTTCATATCCCAGTTGGGCCCATTTACCGCAATCACCGGTGAAGTTTCCGTAAGGCCATAACCCTCCTGAATATTAAATCCTGCCGCAGAAAATACAGCATTAAGCTTTGGATTTAGAGCTGCTCCACCCGAAACGATAGCTTCCACTTTTCCGCCAAGGGCTTCTTGCCATTTGCTAAAAATAAGCTTGCGTGCAATTCCTAATTTCCAATTATAAAAACCTGAATTGGTTTGTGGATCATATTTCTCACCAAGAGAAACCGCCCAAAAGAAAAGTCCCTTTTTTATTCCACTCAGCTCGTTTCCTTTAGCTATAATTTTATCGTATACCTTTTCAAGCAAGCGTGGTACAGCCGCAAATATCTCAGGCTTTACTTCTTTAATATTATCACCTATTTTTTCAATGGACTCCGCAAAATAGATTGGAATACCATTATAAATATATAAGTAGGTAAGCATCCTTTCAAACACATGACAAACCGGTAAAAAACTTAAAGCCTTGGCTCCCTGAAACACTGGAACACGCGGACCACTATCGATTACATTTGACACCAAATTATTATGCGAGAGCATTACTCCTTTTGGTTTTCCGGTAGTACCCGAAGTATAAATCAAGGTGGCCAGATCTTCGCTTTTTACAGCATCCATCCTACGCTCTAATTCGTCTTGATGTTTTTTATCCTTCCCAATTTCGAGCACTTCCTTCCAGTTGCGGATTCCATCTTCTTCATTAAAAATGAAAATTTCCTTTAGGGTCGGAACTTTATCTTTTATGGCAATTACCTTATCGTAAAGTTCACGATCGGAAACAAAGCAATAGGTTACCTCCGCATCATTGAAA
>JAUHWX010000190.1 GCA_030427285.1 Bacteroidia bacterium | reverse complement strand
TGACGTTTCTTTGCAAGTGGATTGCCGGATTAGTCAGGAAAAAACTGAATTCAAAGTGATGTTTAAGAAAGCCCCTTAATGGGGCTTTTTCTTTGGATTTAAAAGTCTCATTAAAATTGCTTCATGCAGGATGTCGATGTGATGGGAGACCGCTTCAAAGTGCTTCCGCTTTTGGTCAATATCCATCAAAAGAGCAACAGATTTGGAAAGTGCCGCAGGATCAGCTGAAACCGATAAGAAGGCATTTTGTATCAAACATCTAAAATCACCTTTTCTAACAAAAGGAATCACGGATCCTACGAAGTAGGGGTGAAAGGCTTTGGTTTTCCAAAGGCTGTAAGCAATCCAGTAAAAGCAGTTTCCGTCTTTTTTCCTTTTTGGAATAATGACAAAACAGTTTGGACAAGGTTCTTTAAGGGGCTTGCCACAATTTAATCCCCTGGAAAGAATAAAGAAGTGAGGAGAGGAATAAGACCTCCCGGCTTTGTGGCACTTTAAGGTAAATGAAGACATAATTATGGATTTAAAATTATGTTTCGTTGCGCTTCGCGCACATTAATCCAAAAGAGAAAACAAAAAGGAAAAAAAGAAAAGAGAAAGCCCTCGCAGTAGGCGGGCGGCTTCACTTGTCAAGGTTTTTGAGGGGAAATACTATCCCGCAGGGATTGGAGATTTCGCCTCAAAACCTGCAGGGCTTGACCTTGAAAAGTGAGATAAGAAAGATGTAGCTATTGAGCAAAGTAGCCCGCCTAACTTTGCTGTACTTCTTTTAATTTATTCCTTCCAACGGTAGTATTGGGCTAATGATTTCATGCAACTAAAGTCTTAGGTAAAACAGCCTTGAGCCAAACGGAAGATGTAAGCGATGAAAAAGAGAATTTTAATGAAGTAATGAAGTTCGTGAAGACGCGAGCCGCCCGCGAGTTGACTGAAGGTGGAAGCTATAGGATTCCCGGTAAGGGAGGGTAGCGACCTATGTGTGGAATGGAATGACGGTAAGGTGTAAATTATAAAAACACACCTTACCAGAATGAAATGGAACTACACGAGGGCTGGCGTAGTTTTTTGCTTCTGCAAGAGAGCAAAAACTATGACCCCGGATGAAAGGAGGGGAGCAGCAGCCCGAAGCCTGAAGGAGTAGCAGGCTCGCAAAACAATAAGCAGCGGCCGGACTGGTGGTGGCTGAAATGAAGGAGAGCCATTGGTGCATGCTATGCTGCGCAATGGAACGAGAGAATGAAGCTACCAACTGGACGGGGGAAGCTGCGAATGACGACTGACCGAGCGATTGCAAAAATGATGACAGGCTCCGCTGCAAGCGGAGGGCAAGGCCCGAAAGTGGGTGCCGCTTTTTGGCGGCACTTACTGAAGCCTGGCGACATTTGTTGCCACGACCGAAGGAGGAATGCCGCTTTACCTATACCTGCTAATAAATAAACTCTGAAGAAATTATAGTTCGATAGCATTGTTTAACACCTCATCAGTATAGTTAACAAGGTGTTTCTCCTCAATTAATTTATGTGGGGCATTAGTGTGTTGTAGAATGCTGGTAGCACTTTTATACACACCGATTAAATCTCGATTAGAAGGTTTGCTGAGTAGTAGGTCTACACGTTGCTGATTATCTTGTAAGACAGAGCTTAGAACCTCAAGCTTTTTAGCCAATGCTAAAGCTTTGGTTTCTATTCCATCTTCTGATTGTAGATCAAAAGACACTGCTTTTACCAGGTTTTGGGTGCCGTTTTGCCAGTAGGAATCAGAGGCGAAGCTAATAAGCTCGTTTTTTACTTCTACCTTTTCTTCTTTCACAAAGGCGTTTAATTGACGGCCACCGCTATTGTCGGCTAAAAGTTGCTTGTACTTGTTCAGGATGTATGACTCCGAATGAACCGTGACCTTGTTTTCCGTTAGGGATTTGCCATATCCGGCAAGATATTTAGTGGTGAAGTAATTTATAGTTTCAGCCTCATTTTTCCAGATAGGAGCGTGGCGAAAACCATCAAAATAAACAGAGGATCCATTGGGCGTTAGAAACCATTCAGAGATAAGACTATCATAATCATTTAGGTAACTAATAGCCTTCTCGCTAAGTTTGTGAGCCTGACTATTAAAAGATTTTAGCAACGCATTGACACTTTGAATTGGAGCATCTGGAAAAGCATGTGACAATCTTTTGATATGTGGAGGCGCCACAAAGACAACTTTTGGTGAATCAGCAAAGAAAAAAAGCACACCAATATTCAGACTTTCCTCAACCACATGGTTGTGTCTGTATTTTAAAATGCTGTATGAAAATTGCTTATTCATTGTAAAAGCTCCTTGAGCAAATTTATAAACTTTGACGGCTCCTTACTCACTTTGGAAATATATTCCACCCAATCCTGCTCCTTGACGCCCGAAAGACCTAAACTTTTTAGCTGACTTAAAGCGGCAGTTAGATTATTGAAACGAAGGCCTTCTAAATAAAATAGGAAGGAGTCGAAACAGTCATCATTTCTGCGCAGCAAGGATTTGCTTTTGTTATATAGTAGATGGTTTTTAAGTATAAAGCTAATTTGGTTTCTATCTGGATGAGCATGAGCAAAAGCACCTTCATGATCAATTACATAAAACTTCTTTTCGCAAAATAACAAATTTGGTTTACGCTTAGTTCTGTCGATGTTATAAATCAACATATCAAACGCGAGGATGGTCGGAATATCATCTTTTGTAAGATAACGCAACTGTAGCGTTTGAGAGTATTCGGTAGCGAGGGTATATTTGGTGGCAAAAAACAATTTACCACTGCACTGCTGTAAATCTGGCAGTTGTTCAGTAGGGATAGTAGCTTTAAAGGACTCGGAGAGTTTAATAAAAGCGATATCTGGCGTGGGCAAGTCCATTTCTTTTGCCAAGATGGAACCCATTACCTCGTGCGCAATAAAATTTTGTTGCTGCAAAAATTTATCAGGGAAAAGCTTCATCACGTATAATTCAGGGTTTGCTTTACCAGTATCTACCTCAATGAGCCATGGCCGTGTAGTGCCACCAGTAAGGGTGCTAATGAATCGAAATGCATTGTACGTGGCTATCTTCATTAGGCCAATTTACTTTTTTTCACCTTATCTTTTCATTTGCTAGAATGGTAGATAGGGTTAGAATTTTACTGAGATTGACCCTTTCCAAGGCTATAAAAAATAAGCATCTTATGAAATTAAGATGTGCTGCAAAGGTTTAGTTTAAAATTGGGTGAAACAAAGACAAGGTATAAAGGTCAGGTTCTCATCTGTTAAGAACTATTAGGAAATTACCGCATTTACAAGTGACAGATGGAGCATATTTAGATAAATTACATCAAATAATATTGTTGTAATTGTACTATGCTAGATCTATTGGACGTCACTTCAACCGATATTGAAAAATTGAGTGATAGTGATTTGAGAGTTCTCATTGGAAGACTTTGTGAGGCAGATTTTCGAAGAAATCATTTATCCACTAATCAAATTTATTATGGAGGGCATCAGGATGCTGGTGATGGAGGTGTAGATGTTGCGGTAAAAGCAAATTTCAATCCCCCGAAGAATAGTCAAGTTAGGAAGAGAAACACCGTTTTTCAAGTGAAGAAATCTGATATGTCCAGGGCTAAGATTCTACAGGAAATGTGTCCAAGTGGTGTTCTAAGGGAGGAAATCAAGGAACTAATTAGGGTTAAAGGCGCGTATTTAATTGTAAGCTCTGTTCATGCCACGGGAAGACAACTAAAAAACAGGGTAAGTGCAATGAAAGAAGCCATCAAAGATTGGCCAGGGCATAAGAATCTAACAATTGACTTTCTTGAGGCAAACGATATTGCTTCATGGGTTAGATCACATGAGTCACTTATTATATGGGTTAGAGATAAAGTACGAAGGCCACTTTACGGATGGCAACCTTATGGAAATTGGACAGGATATGCACATGAGGAGTATGTTGTTGATAATCAATTGCGATTGCGAGATGGTTCAAATTCAGCTAATAAACTTGCAGATGTCAGTTCAGGTCTTAGTTTACTTCAAGAAGAGCTTTCAAATGCGGGTCATTCAATCCGTTTGACCGGACTATCAGGGGTCGGGAAAACTAGATTTGTAGAGGCTTTATTTGATAGCCGGATATCAGATGAAGCGTTAAATCCGTCAGAAGCGATTTATTGTGATGTTGGAGATAAGCCAAGCCCAAGTCCAGAATTCATGCTTGACCAGCTCGTGAAGAGCCAGTCAAATGTTATACTTATAATAGATAACTGTAAGGAAAAGCTACATAACAGGTTGTCTAAGATGTTATTAAAAAGAAAACCTAATAATGTAAAGCTATTGACCATTGAGTATGATGTACGGGAAGAGGTGCCTGAAGAAACCAACGTTTACAAGTTGGAACCTGCGAGTGATAACGTTATTGACAAAATTTTAGAAAAAAGATTTAAACACGTTAGTTCACTGAATAGAAGAACAATTGCGGAGTTTGCAGGAGGAAATTCTCGTGTTGCAATATACCTAGCAAGAACTATCAAAGCCAATGAATCTCTTACTAAGCTAAGCGATAATGAATTGTTTGAAAGGCTTTTTTGGCAAAGGCATGAAGTTAATGGTGATCTTTTTGAGGCAGGCCAAGTATTTTCTTTACTCTACTCTTTCAATGGCGAGGATATTTCCGAAGACTCAGAATTAGATATTCTGGGTTCTTTTGTAGGAAGGTCAGCTACGGATTTATATAAATATGTAAGAATACTTCAAGAGCGTGAGTTGATACAAGTCAGAAGTAAGTGGAGAGCAGTTTTACCTCATGTCATTGCCAACCGGCTTGCAAAGAAGGCTTTGAGCCGAATTCATACGGAGGTTATTTCAAACAGAATTTTACAGAGTTCAGAGAGGGTTGTTAAATCCTTTACCAGACGACTTTCATTCCTACATGATTGTCCAGAAGCCATGAAAATCGTTGAGTTATGGCTTGGGCCAGAAGGGTGGATTGGGAAGAATTATTTAAATCTTAACTTTTTTGGAATGGAGGTTTTGAACAATATTTCAGTTGTGTCGCCTCAAAAAACCTTAGAATTATTTGAAGCTGCTGCTTGTCGTGATGATGCTGACGAGGTTTTCTCAAGGAAAAATACACGTTACTATACTATAGTATCTATTTTAATGAGTCTTGCGTATGATCAAGAGTACTTTGAGCGAAGTGTAAAACTTCTTATAAGATTAGCTTTAACAGAGAAACCCGGGGAAAACAGCAATTCCATTAGAGCTGACCTAGATGGACTATTTCATATTTACCTATCTAACACTCATGCGACTTTGACGCAAAAGAGACAGATAATTAGTGATTTACTGCGATCTGAGAATGATATGGAACAGGAAATAGGGTTAAGCCTTCTTAGGGCAGCATTAAAAGCTTCACATTTCACATCTTTTGGGCATAGAAGTTTTGGTGCGCGACCCAGAGACTATGGTTACTGGCCTCAAACCAACGAGGAGGTAATCAATTGGTATAAAACCTTTATAACGGACTGTAACGCACTATGTATTAATGAAAACAGTGTAGCGCTTGAAGCAAAGACGATTGTAGCTGAGTCTTTTCGTACACTTTGTAAAAGTGAAGAGTTGCTTGAATTGTTGGAGAATCTCGCAGTAGAAATAAGGAAAGGTATGTTCTGGCTTGAAGGCTGGGTTAGCGTAAGGGATGTGATTTACTATGATTCTACAGACTTTGAGGAATCCGATCTTGAGCGGATTAAAATGCTAGAAAAGAAATTACGACCGAATACATTAGAGGAGAGAGCAACGGCTGTTTTATTATACAAACATCACCTGGATTATGATCCTGTAAGTGAGGTTTATGAAACCTATGAAAAAGGAAGGACTTCAAAAAGCACTGAGGACAATGAAAAGAGGATGAACTTAAGAGCGTTGGAGATAGGTGCCAAGGCTGTAAATGATCAAAGTCTGTTGGATAGGTTAGTGCCTAAACTATTGACGAATAGTTATCATAGGTCTTTTTCTTTTGGGATGGGGCTTGGATTTCAGCAAACTCCTCAAAGAAAAAGGGATGTTTTGAGTTTTATGAGAGATCAGCTAATTAAGGTGTCGCCCGAACAACATTATCTTGCTCTCGTCAAAGGTCTGCTGCATCAATGGAAGGAAGATCATC
>JAUHWX010000006.1 GCA_030427285.1 Bacteroidia bacterium | reverse complement strand
AATTCCGATGGTGGGTGACAAAACTACCCTCCGGCTGAGTCAGATGGGCGTAAAGCGCATTCATACTTTACAGGAAATGCCCATTGAGCTAATGGACCGTGCGATGGGAAAAACGGGAGTGATGATTTGGAAAAAAGCCAATGGCATTGACAACAGTCCTGTGATTGCTTACCAGGAGCGCAAGTCAATTTCACTGGAGCGCACCTTTCAAAAAGATACCATAGATGTAGAAAAGCTACGTACCCTGATGATTGCCATGGCCGAAAACCTGGCTTTCCAACTAAGGCAGGGCAATAAGCTTACGGCTTGCGTTACCGTAAAAATCCGCTATTCAGACTTTAACACGTATACCCTGCAAAAGCGCATTCCTTATACTGCCAATGATCATACGCTGATTGCCATCACTAAGGAGCTTTTTGAAAAACTTTACAACAAGCGTTTGCTGGTACGATTGGTAGGCGTAAAATGCAGTCACCTGGTAGGAGGCGGCCATCAAATCAATTTGTTTGAAGATAGCGAAGAGGTGATTCGTCTGTACCAGGCTATGGATCACATTCGTAAGCGCTTTGGTATGAATTCAATAAAACGCGCCAAAACCATGGAAAGCCGAAATCTGGGCGGCATGAATCCCTTTAACGGCAAGCCTACTATTATTCCTGCGCATAGGAGGATGTGAATTGGTTACTAGTTGAATGATTATTTGGTTGATTAGTGGCAGAGCCACGACACCTAGCAGCCCGCATCTTACCCCAACATATATTTTGGATCATAGTCTACCTCAAACCTCTCCAAAAAATCGTGGTATTCTTCCTTGAAAGACTTCTTCTTGTGATGCTCCTTCTGATTTAAAATGTAATCTACCACCTGCTTCGTCTGACTTTTGGAATAACTAAACGCCCCAAACCCCTTTTGCCAGGCAAAATCATAATGCATCCATTCTTTTTGATTGATAAACTTTGACGAGTTTGCTTTCAGCTTCTGAACAAACTCAGAAACAGAAATATCAGGTTTCAAACCCACCAACAAATGTGCATGATCAGGCATACAATAAATAGCAAGTAGCTTTTGATTCAAAGCTCCGACAATCCCAGTCATATATCGCTCTATTTCCTCTCTGTGAACATCAAGGATAAGCGGCTTTCGGTTTTTGGTAGAAAAAATGATGTGAATACGGATTTGCGTGTAGGTATTAGCCATAGATCAAGGTTTTACCTAAAAATACATAATACTATTAAAACCCTATGTGAATTATAAAGATGTCGTGGCGCTGCCACTCTTTATCGTGTTCCAAACTTTTTCTACCAAGGTTTCATGCCTATGGCATTCATCTTTATTAGAAGGACAATCAAATTCTGGTAACAAACCACGGAAGCATTACCCTAAAATGCCATAGGTACGTAATCTCGGTAGCATCATAGGCTATATTTCATGCCTATGGCATTCATCTTTACTATAAGGACAATCAAATTCTGGCAACAAACTATGGAAGCATTACCCTAAAGTGCCAGAGGCACGCTATCTCGGTAGCACCAACGGTGCAAGATATCGGTAGTGGCAGTGCCACGACATCTTGATGTTAACTGCAGCATTAAGGAACTGAATAAGACATCAACTACATTGGAGAAATCCCTTCCCTTAATCAGATCAATTAACCATTCAACTAATAAACCAAAAACCAGGTTACTTCTTCACCACCTTAGTAACAGCCCTCCTCCCATCTTCAAAATAAATTGCCACCACATATATACCTGAAGAAGCGGGTAGCTCGATGTTTTCGGTTTGAGAAGTTTCAATAAGTTTTTGTCCACCCAAAGAATAAACTTCAACTTTTGAAATCACTTTATCGGCCTGAATACTTATCAAATCATCGGTGGGGTTTGGGTAAACCTCAAAACTTATGGACTCATACTCTTCTACAGAAATGAAGGGCACAAAGTCGCAAGCTTGGTTTACGAAGCTAATGGATAGGCTATCATTGCTAAAACAACTTAGGGAATGACCGCCATAATCAAGAATTGTTACACCATCACATGCATTTCGCCATGTTCCAAAGAGCAAGACATATGAATTACTTCCAAAGTCAGGGTATATCCGAGTATTGAACACCGTATTTGACATAGGCTGATAATAAGGGGTATTGCCATAATAAACTGTATCCATTGGAAGAGTAACCCTCATAAACTCTACTACATTACCATCAATGGTATCAAATCCAAATTCATTAACAGTAGCAATTGGAACGGAGTCACACCCCATAAACGTATCATTGGGAGCAAATTGCCAAGACTCCCCCACTCCTGCACTAAAATCATAGAGTAAATAAGGTGTACTATCATTCAATAATCGAAACACAGAATCATTTTTAGTAGCTAAATAAATAGAGTTCCATACTCTGGTTGTATCCGCAACAAAGTCATCCGGATTAGGACCTGTCTTCATCACACCAGTGCCTGTTACTTCAAACTCTAACCAATGCATTCCTAGCATGCTTGTATCTCCAACATGCGATACTTTTTTATATCCAAATTCACCAAAACCCCCATAAGAGAAGTACCAAGTAGCATGATATCCAAATTCATGCTGAGCAAAAACCGTAAGAGGAAGCAGGAGAATGAGAAGCAGTGATTTTTTCATAATTGAGAGTCGTTAGTTTTGTTAAAAGTATCAAAGATTCCTTTGATACAGATACACACGAAAAAAGTGAATAAAAGGTTGGTTTTGGTTTTTAATGCGCTCAATTCCTTTCAGATTGAATCGTTAATTTGCTTTTATAAATCCACCCTCCCCCTTCGGGTACTCCCGCCAGCGGGAGACAGAATACAAATCAACCAGTTAACGCCACATGCTAAACAATCACTCCACATACTCTTTCACCTACGGCTGCCTGTCACCAAGGGAAACGCTGGATTGGGCTGAGGAATCAGGCTTGCATGAACTTGTGCTTACCGACATCAACAGCACCGCTGCCGGAATTGAGTTTGTACGACTGGCCAAGGAGCGTGGCATTCGTCCGCTTTTGGGTATTGATTTCAGAAATGGGGTGGATCAGCAGTTTGTGGGCATTGCCGTGAAGAATAAAGGTTTTGCGGAACTCAACCGTTTTCTTTCTGAACATCAAATGGCGGAAAAGCCCCTTCCTGCGGAAGCAGAGTTTAATCATTGTTTTGTGATTTATCCTTTTTTGAAAGCCCCGGCACGAAGGCTACGCGAAAATGAATTTGTTGGTATCCACCCTTCACAACTTATCAAGCTCAAGTTTTCGGAATGGAAAAACAGAACGGATAAACTGGTAATTCTTCATACCAATACTTTTCGCAATAAGCGCGACTATAACACCCACCGCCTGCTTAGGGCGATTGACAAAAATCTGCTGCTCAGCAAGCTTCCCGAAAGTGAACAGGCCTCGCTGAAAGATAGCTACACCCCTCCTACAGTACTGGAGAAAGCCTTTGAAGAGTTTCCTGAGATTATTGCCAACACCCGCAGAATTATAGCTGAATCGTCCATTGATTTTGAATTTAAAAACTACCAGAAAACCCAGAACCAATCCATCTGGACGCCCGGTGGCACTATGGCGGATGACCGCGAAAAAATCCATAGCCTGTGCACTGATGGCTTGCAATACCGCTTTGGCAGCAATCCTTCTCAGGAAGTATTAAATCGTGTGGAGAAAGAACTGGAAGTACTGGAAAAACGTGGCTTCTATAGCTACTTTCTCATCAATTGGGACATTGTAAACTATGCCCGCAGAAACAACTATTTCTACGTAGGTCGTGGCTCAGGCGCCAATAGTCTGGTGGCTTACTTGCTTCGTATTACCGATGTAGATCCTATTGATCTGGACCTGTATTTTGAGCGATTCATGAATATGAGCCGCCAGCAGCCACCGGATTTTGATGTAGATTTCTCTTGGCGCGACAGAAAGGATGTAACGCGCTACATTTTTGAACGTTATCCGAAATCTGCTTTGCTCGGGTCGCACACTACTTTTAAGTACCGGGCGGTTACCCGCGAATTGGGCAAAGTACTAGGCCTTCCCGGCCGTGATATTGACGAATTGAGCAACCCGCGCACCCGTCCTCACAACCTGGATGACATGCAAAAGCTGGTGCTCAAGTATGGTAAGCTCATTGAGAATTTTCCCAACAATATGACCATTCACAGCAGTGGCATTCTTATCCCAGAAAAAGACATTTATAATTTTGGAGCTACTTTTTTACCCCCCAAGGGTTTCCCCACCACGCATTTCGACATGTACTCAGCCGAGGATGTGGGGCTTTACAAGTTTGATATTTTGGGCCAACGTGGATTGGGAAAAATTAAGGATGCAGTGGAAATTGTGAAACAAAATCAACCCGAAGCTTCAGAAATAGATATTCACCATCCGCGTCCATTTTACCATGATGAAAAAATAAAAGCCCTGCTGCGCGAGGGTAAAACCATGGCTTGCTTTTATGTAGAATCTCCTGCCATGCGCGGATTACTCAAAAAACTGCGTGGCGACACCTATCGCTCTTTGGTGGCCGCCAGTTCCATCATCCGCCCTGGTGTAGCCAAAAGTGGGATGATGGCCGAATACATCAAGCGTTTTAGAAAACCTGAAACAAGAAAATACATCCACCCAAAACTGGCAGAAATACTTAGCGAAACCTACGGGGTGATGGTGTATCAGGAAGATGTATTAAAGGTAGCTCACTTTTTCGCAGGACTTACTTTAGAGGAATCTGACATTTTGAGGCGCGGTATGAGTTGGAAATTTAAAGAGCGTAATCGTTTTAATGAGGTGAAGGATAAATTCTTTTCCAATTGTACCGAATACGGCTACGATCCTGCCATAGCGCATGAAGTATGGCGGCAGATAGAAAGTTTCGGAAACTTCGCTTTCGCCAAAGGCCACTCCGCCAGCTATGCCGTAGAAAGTTATCAGAGTCTTTATTTGAAGGCCTATTTTCCTTTGGAATACATGGTGGCCACCATCAACAATGGCGGTGGATTTTATAGTGTAGAAACCTATGTAAATGAGGCACGCCTTCACGGTGGCATCATAGAAGCACCTTGCATTAACCGCTCCGATGTAGAAACCACCATTGATGATGAACATATCTTTTTAGGTTTTAACCTGATGAGCGAGTTTGAAGACCGTGTAATTGCTCATATCCTAAATGAACGCAACAAAAACGGACTCTTTGAAAATCTTCAGGATTTTCTGGATCGTGTGGAAATTTCGTTGGATCAACTTGTGATTTTAATTCGTATCAATGCTTTTCGAACTTTAAATCCAGATAAAAAGAAATTGCTTTGGGAAGCGCATTTCATTTTGGGAGGTGCCAAAAAATCAGCTCCAGTGAGCGATCTTTTTAGAACTACTCCCAAGAAATTGGAAATACCTAAGCTGGAACACAATCCGCATGAAAATGCAGTTGACGAAATAGAGATTCTTGGTTTTCCGCTCACCTCTCCTTTTGCCTTGGTTCCTGAATTGCCACAAGGCACCATTTTGGCCAAAGACATGGAAAACTACATTGGCAAAGAGGTGAGCATGTGCGGCTACCGGATTCATGTAAGAAACCTCAACACCCGAAGCAAAAATCCGCAACACATGCAGTTTGGTTGCTTTTTGGATATCGAAGGAAACTTTATTGACTCCGTTCATTTCCCGCAGGTAGCGGCAAAATATAAGTTTCAAGGGCGCGGGGTTTATTTGCTAAAAGGCAAAATACTTGAAGACTTCGACTTTCTTAATCTTGAAGTGCAATACATGGAGCGGCTGCCGTATGTGGATTTTCATGAGGTGTAGATGTCGATATATGTGGCTAAAGCCCCAGTGAAGGGCCTACTTTACTATCCGTCAGCTAAAGCTGCCGGTAATAGTTGCGGGAAAGAGTCACCCGATTTTTTTACGTTTCCCGGCAATAAACTTTACCGTTGGCTTTAGCCAACAGACTTTTCTAAGTCCCGCGCCTGTGGCTTTAGCCACATCCCTTCCGGTCAGACTTTTGTCCATTGAACTTTATCCGACTCTATTTACTTTTAAATTTATATCAAAAGCATCTGCCTTATGTCAAAGCTATTTCTTGCCTCCGCCTTTTCACTTACACTGACTTTGGCTTTCAGCCAAAACTTCAAAATCCTGCACTACACCGAAACCTCCGGCTTTGATCATCAAACCCGGCAAAACTCTCTGGCTATGTTTCAGACCATGGGCCAGCAGCGTGGCTTCACCGTTGATGATGATCAAACAGGTGCTGCCTTCGATTCGCTATCTAATCTGATGCAATATGCCGTGGTGGTTTTCAGTAATACTTCGGGCGATCAAATTTTAGACGCAAACCAACGGGCAAATTTTGAAGCCTATATTCAAAACGGTGCTTCACTGTTAGGCATTCATGCCGCCAGCGACACCTACCGCCATAGCACCGCCAATGGTAACAATACCGGCACCTGGGACGCTTATGCCGAATTATTGGGTGGCAGCGTTCAGCAAAACCCAAATCATACTTCAGCCAATTACAATGGCACAATGGATATTGTAAACACGCATCCTTCTGTGGCCAATATTCCAAATCCATGGCAGAAAGTGGAAGAATACTATTATTGGGAGAATGGATATTTAAACCAAAATAACCAGGTCGTTCTGGAGGTGCGCTCTACCGGCTCCAATAGTTATGACGCCAAGCGGCCCGTTTCCTGGTATAAAGAAATGTTTACCGGATCACGATTATTTTACACCTCCATGGGGCATGCCAATTCCAATTTCACCAGTGATACAGCTTTTTACAATCATATAAGGGATGCCTTGCTTTGGGCGGCACATCACAGCATTAGCCTACCATCGATTGCAACAATTTCAAGTTTGGATATATACCCAAATCCCGCACTTCAGGTTTTAAATATCAATATCCCCAAGCATAGCGGCTTGGTGGATTATCAGATTCTGAACCTCAGCGGTAGCGTGGTAAAAACCGGACAAATTGAATTCCGGTCGGGTAGTGCTGAAATCGATGTAAAGGACTTATCAACTGGAAATTACCTCATTGAAATAACGGATAAATCGAACTCCAAAACTAAAGTACGCACCACTTTTTCAAAAAAGTGAGTAACCCAACTTCCCGGCTTACTCCCTCCAAATCACATATATGAAAGAACTCGCTCTACCCTTCATGGCTCTTATTTACATCCTGGCAGGTATCAGTCACTTTATAATACCTAAGATGTACCTCCGCATAATGCCTCCCTACATACCCTTTCACAAAGCAATGGTGGTGATTAGTGGTGTTGCTGAAATCCTACTTGGCATTGGCCTGTTGTTTTCGCTTACACTGGAATTCGCAGCCTGGGGAATCATCGTTTTGCTTATTGCCGTATTCCCGGCCAATATTGAACAAGTACGCTCCAAAAAAGCCCGTGGCAAACTTCCACTTTGGGTAGTAATTTTGAGGCTACCTCTACAGTTTGTGCTCATCTGGTGGGCATGGCTTTACACTTGATTTGATTTACTTTTATAAAAAATTTGCCATGAAGAAGAATGTTACAATTACAATGGATGACCATCAAATTGCTTCAGCAAAATTATATGCCAAGAAGCATGGTAAATCTTTGTCTTCCATCGTTGAAGAATTTATGAAAGAATATATTCGCAAAAGCGAGCAAGAACAAAACACTTAAAAAAATGAAATTCGGAAAAGTAGACGACCCCTCAAAAATAGATTTCACCCTTCCTCCTGACCACCCAGAAACGGCCCGTGTGCTGAAAGAAAAAGGTGATGCTTCAACCGAAAACTAGGTGCGCTACACATTATGATTTTTCACAAGCAGAGAGTTACCTTTTCATCACATTTATAGTCTGTGAACTGTTTGAGTTTTCACCTACAACCCTAACTACATAAAGTCCTTCTGGCAAATGATGCAAATCCAACTTACTAGTCGCAATATTATCAAAGTACACCCTATTGCCCGAAATACTATAAATCTCAATGATGCTAAAAATATCCATATCATAGCTCAAATTGAGTACTCTTTCAAAAGGGTTAGGGTAAGCTTCCAGCTCCTTTGCAACATCCTCACTTACTATTGATGTGCTTAAGTTTCTATCGATCTTAAAGCAAACAGACGTGTCCAAACACCCGCCCAAACTAACCACCAAAGCATAACTGTTTGTAGTATCTCCTGCATGATAGAAGGTATCACCTATGGCAACAGTTTGTCCGGTAATACAATTTATCCAACTAAACGTTGCCATGGAGTCTGTTACAAGGCTATATGAAGCGAGGGAATCACTATAAGCAAACTTTAAGTTATCATACTCATATGCTCCAATGTCCACTTGTGAACCTATCACCCTTTTAAACCCCGATAAATCCTGCGAACTTAATTCAATAGTATCGCCATCAGCATCCAAATCCAGCTTATCTACAAACATCAAAGTACTATCCCCTGCATCAAATCCTGGTGAACATTTCCACAGTCTAAAGTCCTTATTCTCTTCAGAAAAGAAGATAGGAATGGAATCTATATTTCCTCCGTTGTCAACTCCAAAAGCAGGATCCCACACTCCAGAGGGTTGGCTTCTTGGAATAAGACAATTACTGTATTTTGTTACTCTATTGGAATCCATAACCCGACCATTAATGACTGAGTTTACCATAGTAATTTCATGATCATCGTTTGTCCAGTACTGATAACTAGAACTATCGCCATTGTTAGTAATAGTCAAATTTGAAAACTTCACCTCATTACCAAACCAACCTCGATTAACATCCAAACCGCCCGAATTACTGTGTAACAAAGTATTAGAAATATTCACATTACCAACAACGGTCAATACCCCTCCTCCTCCTGTTGAGTTATTCTGAAAAAATTGCAGGTTATGAAACTCCCCAGGATTGATTTCTATATAAGCCCCTCCATCCTCGGGTGCCTCATTTGCCTCACATACAACATTCCTCATTTTAATGGTTGCACGGGGCCAGTTTAGCGCTATCGAGCTAATTAAAAAACCCCCAGCTCTCTTATTAGCCATGTTACTTTTAAAGGTGCAGTCAGCAAGTAAGGACCCCGTTGAAAGTCCAAAATAACCTCCACCTGACTGAGCACTATTGTTTTCAAAAAAACAGTTTTTGAAGATGTTTTTTGACTCATCATCTGCAACAGCCCCTCCTACATTATTAGACTTGTTGAAGATGAAATCGCAATACAGGAAGTAAGATTCAGAATCTGCAACAGACAACCCTGCTCCCCACCGTCCTTCATTGTCTCGAACAATCAAATTACTAAAAACCACTTTGGACTGAGATACCGAGATACCACTACCTCTAGCATTTGTTGAATAACATTTTTCTATATAAAACCCATCAATTTGAGTATACCCATTTTTTAAACCAACGCAGGTTAAAACTGTGTAACAATTATCCATCTTATCTCCCCACACTCCAATATCACCTGAAAGAACAGTAGGATTAGCTTTAACATCCCTTTCACGGGAAATCTCAGTACCCAAAAAGCCACCATATACCTGAATGCCTTCTTTTAAGTGAAATGTTTTTTCTCTTGGGTTTGATGGACTATTACCATCCTTATCTGTTTTCGGAAAATATAATCCCTTAGCTACCCAAATTTCATCGTTCCACCCAGCTGAATCTATTGCTATTTGAAGGTTGGTAAAAGCGTCTTGCCAGGAACTTCCATTATTAGCTCCACTGGCATCGTCATTTACATAGATAGTGTCTTGTGCTGTGAGAAAAAATGAGCATAATGCCAACAGAGTAAAGATGAGAAACCGCATTAGTTGTTGTTTGTTTGTTGAAAGAACAAACTTACATTTTTAATATTATGGACAACTCATTTGGGGATTAATGTATATAGCTGAAATATCTACTTTTGACCTTAGCATAAACTCAAAAGCCCCGCAACAATGAAATTCGGAAAAGTAGACGACCCCTCAAAAATAGATTTCATCCTTCCTCCTGACCATCCTGAAACCGCACGTGTGCTAAAGGAAAAAGGTGACACATCTTCCAAACCAGAAATATTTGTAGGATGTGCCAAATGGAACCGTGCCGACCTGAAGGGTTTTTACCCAAGGGGAACAAAAGATGAACTGGAATACTATTCTACACAATTCAATTCCATTGAGTTGAACGCTACTTTTTACCGTCCTTTTGGAGCAGACCAATTTAAAACTTGGGGCGAAAAAACACCGGCTGATTTTAAATTTTTTCCAAAGTTAAATCAGGAGGTGAGCCACTGGAAACGATTGAACCAAGCAGGTGACATCACTCGCATTTTGGTGGATAACGCCCTTGCACTGGAAGAAAAGCTAGGTATGCTTTTTCTCCAATTGCGGGATGATTTTAAACCAAAAGACATTGCCCGCATGGAAACCTTTTTGAAGGAATTTCCAAAGGAAGCACCCCTTGCCGTGGAAGTGCGAAATGAAGAATGGTTTACTGAGCCTGTTGCCACAGAAATTTATAATATGCTGGAGGCCTACAATGCCACCAACATAATTGTAGACACGGCCGGACGAAGAGATATGCTGCACATGCGCCTTACCACACCTTACGCTTTTGTACGCTATGTAGGCGCCAATGTAGATTCTGATTATGACCGATTGGATGATTGGCTAGACAAACTGGAACCGTGGATTGAGCAAGGCATCAAAGGCATTTACTTTTTTATTCACCAAAACCTGGAACAAGCTTCTCCTCTATTGGCTGGCCATTTTATTGAAGGGCTGAATAAAAGGTTTGGGTATGATTTAAAGGTGCCGGTAAAGCCTTAGAATTCCTACTCCACTAACAAAATCAACACACTGTTTCTTGTATGAAGGCATAGTATTCCTGCGTATTAGTCTCATTCTTCCTTCTTAGCTGTAATAAGCCTGACTTCCATGACTGTTACAATAGTCAGCTAGAATTCATGAAAACCTTCTCAAAAGCAATTGAATCTAACAGTACAGAAGTTCTTGAAAGTACGCTACTAAACAACTCTGTTAAATCCGACCCTAGGTTATTTGAACAATATCAACGCTTCATATCTACACTACAGGAAAACCCTAAAAATCTTCCTGTTGCTATGACTACTTTTCAAACCTTCCCAAAATCAAGATTTATTGAAAAGGATGGGATTTATACTAATATCCTAGTTTTCATAAGATTCTACGAAAGCCAATCAAATACGGATCTGGGTTGCGTTGATACAAAAGATTACCTTTTGATGACATCAAAGGATAATGCGGAATCATTTCAGTTCACCATAATAAATGACCTATCTGAAGATGAAATCTCCAAAATACTTGCAAATTTCACCTTTAAGGAATTTGAGTTAACTCAGAACAAACGGGCCATTATTGAAGGTGATCAAAGTAATTACTTGTGAATTTGTTTTGAAAGAAGAACAGCAACTATTCCCGGCTGGTGCGAGCGTCTCGCTCGTATCCACCGCCCCATACCTGCATTAACCAATATGTCATCTCTCTGGAGCTTTCTCACTTTGTATTCTTTGCTCCTTGGCGACTTTGCGTGAAAACCTCCCCACATAAACTTTACGGCATCTGCCCTATTTACTCCAGCACTTTTCAGCCATAGTTTTACCTAAAAATTAAACTATGAAAATTCTAAAATTTACTGTATTGGCCTGCGCCATTGCTTTTGCTTCGTGTTCAAAAGGTGATAAAGAAGATGATCAAACCAGCCAACCATCGGCCAAAGCCGGAGAAATTACCTATACCCTGGATGGCTCAACAATTTCCGGAACAGGAGGTGGCTACAATTGGGAAGACACCACCTACTTTGTAAAACATGAAGATGGCCTAAAGCAACTCTCCATTTATATCAATGGAAACACCGAAGGCACTTACTCTGTTGGCTCGCATACTTTTGAGCGTAATAAGGGTTTCTTCGCCTATTACCCCGATAATCAAACGGCTTATGAAGCTACTTCTGGTGAAGTGAAACTCTCCAAAATTGATGGCAAAAAAGTTACGGGTACCTTTAGTGGAACACTCACTAATTCTAAAGACGGCAGTACTATGAAGCTTGAAAACGGGAGCTTCAATGCGGTAACAGTATCCTCCTGGTAAATAATCACCCCTTAACCAAACCTTGTTCAGGCCGCAGTTGCTTGCGGCCTTTCTTATTAAAAAATCTTTACTTCTGGGCGGTTTTCGTGGAAACACCTCCATCCAAACTTTACGACATCTGCCCTATTTCGCCCATTGCAGAACACTTATAATTTTGACTAAAACAAAACATGTGCTATGACTAAAAAATTCTACCTATCATGCATACTGTGCCTAGCTACCATTTCGAGCTTTGCACAACCAGTAACAGCCAAAACCTGGCATTATGGCAAAAGAATCAATAATGTAGACCCCTATTTTGGCGCACGTATTACTACTAATGGCGAAGTCATAGTAGCCGGTGGTGGCAATGCTACCAACTACAATTTTACGGTGGCCCGCCATGATACTGCCGGTATCTTAAAATGGAAAAAAGTGTATATCTCACGTAATCAAGGCGAAGGTAACACGGCTCTGGATGCTAATAATGATCTATTAGTAGTATCATCTTTTGCCTCAGTATTTGAACTTAATACAGACACGCTTACAACCACCGGAGTGAGTGATAAACAAATGTTTATCGGAAAGTTTTCCGGCCAAACAGGAGATAACCTTTGGATAAAAAGCCATCCTCAGGAAAAACCTAAAGCTGTGCAGTTTTTGGCTAATGGTAATATATTGCTACAAATAGCAGCCGGAGCAGGACCCTTTATTTTTGATGGAAACACAGTAACCACACTGAGCGGTGCGGGAGATATATTTTTAGAGCTTAGTAATACGGATGGCAGTGTAGTCCGTCACTTCTTTTTTGCCCAGTATACCCTCCCTGTAGGCACACCTTTTCACTTAAATTCAAATGTTCTGACTTACATGGATGTTGAAGGAGGAAGTTCCATTAGTTCTCCTCGCTATCTCGTTAAAACCAAGTATGATGTGAGTTCAAGCACAATCACACAGCGTGATTCACTTCTATTTAAATCGCAATACTATAATCTGTTTCAAAATATGAGCGATGCCGCCATGGCCTTTGATCCTGCCTCTGGCGATTTTTACTTTGGTGCGGGCGAAAAGCAAGATTACACTATTGTGGGAACGGACACCTTTGCTAAAGGCGAATATGCTTTGCTTCATTTTGATGACAATATGAATTTGCTCAAGAAGCTGGACACCAGGTTCCCCATAAACCAAATCTACATAGAGGACACCACAGTAATAAGCACGTCTATAGTAGAGAATTTGCCAAATGCTTCCTATTTGGGAACAGACACCATATTGCCGCCTAATTACGAAGATGCACACATGATTGTACGCAGTAATCTAAGCCTTGATAACCGCAGCTATGCCTTTATGGGCACTGACAATTGGGACACCGGCCTGGAGCTCCGCGACATTGATGTAGACAATCAGGGCAACGTATATGTATTGGGTTTTCATGGTGAAGATATTTTATTCCCACCCCATCTTGTACCCGAAGCTAACCGCTCATGGAAACACCTCAGCGCCCTTGGAAAACTTCAATATAAAGCCAACAGTCAAATTGGTTTGAGCGAAACTAGTTTTAGTCACCCCTTTACCATTTACCCCAACCCTTCCTCCGGAGTTATTACCTTAGAGCTAGAGGGCGCCTTTGAATATAGACTGCTAAGCCTCAGTGGACAGACATTATGCGAAGGCAAAGCGATAAATGCTCAACATATTAATATCAGTTCATTTCCTGCAGGAACCTATATTCTTCAAGCTTCTCTTGACAACAGGCTGCTCGTAAAACGGCTAATAAAACTGTAACAAAATATATAAGGAAGCGGCTCATTAGCCGCTTTTCTTTTATTACTCGGTGTTTTATTACAGGATATATGATTGATGATTTACTATTTCTGTTAAAATCGCAATCATCTCAACATTTCATCAAACTCCATTCAAAGCTCAAGTGCTTAACTCCATGAGTGCCTAAGCCTTTATGTCCTCACAGTACACATTAAAACTTTAGAAAGTATTAAGCCTATTCTTTACTTTCTTTGCCCCTCAATTATCTGAGGTGAAGGATATCCTGAAATACATAGCACAAACTCATGAGTTAAAGCAAAAGGCAAATACCTATCGCTCGTTGAAAAACTGGCCAGAGGGCATCGACTTTTTCTCCAATGATTATCTAGGCTTTGCCAAAGATGAAGCTCTGAAAATCTCTCAAGAAGCAAAAGCTCATGGTGCCGGAGGCAGTCGCTTGATTTCAGGAAATCATACTGCTTACGCAGAAGTCGAAAGCTATATTGCGAACCAACATTCTGTGGAATCAGCCCTGATTTTCCCCACAGGCTTCATGGCCAATTTGGGTGTTTTATCAAGCCTTCCTCAGCGAAGTGATGTTATTCTTCTTGATGAACTCTGTCACGCCTCCATCCGCGATGGAATCCGTTTATCCAATGCTTCGGCTTATAAGTTTCGGCACAATGATTTGGATGATTTAGCGCAAAAATTAGAGCAGTTTTCTTCCAAACACAAACACGTTTTTGTTGTCACTGAATCTGTCTTTAGCATGGATGGAGATATTGCTCCTCTGCAAGAAATCGCAAAACTCTGTGACCATGAAAACATAGGCCTAATTGTGGATGAAGCACATGCCTTGGGCGTTTTCGATTTGGGCTTAGTGCATCAACTGGGGCTTCAACAAAAAGTACTGGCTACCATTGTAACTTTTTCCAAAGCCATGGGTTTGCATGGAGGGGCTGTTTTGGGTACAAAACATCTAATCAATTTTCTGATAAACCACGCCCGGTCTTTGATATACACTACTGGTCTTCCACCGGAAAATGTTCTTAAAATAAAGCAAGCCTATCTCCTTTTACAAAAGGAAGGCGAGCACCGAAGAACAGCGCTACACAAGCATATTGAAAGTTTTAAAGCCCAACTTTCCGCAAAAGCACAATCCAAACTTTTGCCTTCGTCCACGCCTATTCAATCTGTAGTTTTTGGAAATAATAATTCTACCAAACAAGCTGAGCAGCAACTCCTTGAAAAAGGATTTTTGGTAAAAGCCATACTTCACCCCACGGTTCCTTTGGGTACTGAGCGCATTCGTATAATTTTGCACGCTTTCAATACTGAGGCGGATGTACGTTCGCTCGCCAATACCCTAAATCAGGTTCTGGAATCATGAAAACAGTTTTCGTAACAGGTATTCACACCGATGCTGGAAAAACCATTGCCTCGGCCATCGTTTGCCACGCCTTGGGTTTGGATTACTGGAAACCTATTCAGAGTGGTGCCAACACTGATTCGGATACCCTTACGGTGAAAAATTTGCTCAGTGAAACGTCAACCGTTTTTCACACCGAAGCATATCGTTTGGAAGCTCCTCTTTCTCCTCACGCTGCCGCTAAAATTGATGGTGTAGAAATCGATTTTGATAAAATCAAGAGACCAAGTTCCGAACGCCTTTTGATAGAAGGTGCCGGTGGTTTGTTGGTTCCGCTTAACGCTAAAAATAGGGTCGCGGATTTGATTGAACCGAAGGACAAAGTGATTTTAGTTTCACGCCATTATTTGGGAAGCATCAATCACACATTGCTTTCTATTGCTTATTTAAATCAGAAGGGCATTGTGCCGGGCATCCTTTTTAACGGAAGTGAAAACAAGGATACGGAAGAAGCAATTGCCAATTTTGGCGAAAGCCAAATACTTGGGCGAATTGACGAAACTGAAAATGTAGATAGCAATTTTGTATTTCTGCAAAGTCAAAAACTTAAAAATGCGTTGGAAAAATGGCTGATGGACTAAAGAATCTTGACCTTGACGAAATGTTGTCCAACCATGTGTTGCCCGAAAACGAAAGCAGCATTTCGGCATTGGACCAAAAACATCAGTGGCATCCCTACACACAAATGAAGGATTTTGGCAGCCACATTCCAGTGGTTGAAGCCAAGGGCTCTTCCTTGATTTTGGAAAATGGAAACACCATCATCGATGCAATTTCATCCTGGTGGGTAAACACATACGGCCACGGCCACCCTCATATTCAAGAAGCTATTTACAAACAAATTGGCAAATTAGATCATGTTCTTTTTGCCGGATTTACACACCCTGCTGCCATAAAATTGGCCGACAAACTTTTGCTGCTTTTACCCGGAAATTTCAACCGTCTGTTCTTTAGTGACAACGGTTCCACTTCCGTGGAAGTAGCTATGAAAATGGCGCTTCAATATTTTTATAATAAAGGAAACAAGAAGCGCAGAGTGCTGCTAGCTTTTGAAAACGCCTATCATGGTGACACTTTCGGAGCAATGGCCACGGGTGGTTTAGGAGTTTTCAACAGCGCTTTTGCAGACATGCTCCCCACGGTGGTTCGCATTCCCATTCCTGAAAAAGGAAAGGAAAATGAAGCCTTAAAAGCTCTTGCCCTAATTGATTTGGAAGAAGTTTGCGGGTTCATTTACGAGCCTTTGGTGCAAGGCGCTGCAGGTATGCAGTTTTATGAAGCAACAGCTCTCGACCCAATTTTAAAGAAAATAAAGGATGCTGGTGCCTTTCTCATTGCTGATGAAGTGATGACGGGTTTTGGCCGGCTGGAAACCATGTTTGCCAGTGAGCAAACTGAAATAAAGCCAGACATCATGTGCCTTTCCAAAGGGCTCACAGCTGGTGTTTTGCCCATGGGGCTTACCGTTGCCACGGAAGAAGTGTATCGCGGATTTTATGATGATGATAAATCGAAAGCGCTCATGCACGGACATTCTTTTACTGCAAACCCGGTGGGCTGTGCGGCCGCTATTGCGGGATTAGAACTTTGGGAAAGTGATGAAGTTCAGGAGCAACGAAGCAGCTTAATGGTAAGGCAAAAAGCTTTTGCTGAAAAGTTAAGCGCCCACCCCATGGCGACCAATATTCGTGTTAAAGGAACTTTGCTTGCGCTGGATGTTCGCTCTGATGAAACTTCAAATTATCACCACGGCCTACGCGATGAACTCTATGGTTATTTCATTGAAAATGGTGTTCTAATTCGTCCTTTGGGTAATGTGATTTACGTGCTTCCACCCTACACTATCACCAAAGCAGAATTGGAGAAAGTACATCAAACCATCATCAATTGCCTGGATAAAATTCAAAAAACATGAAACCCGTTTACATTCACAACATAGGTTTTGTGGCTAACCTTGGCGGAAATGGGCAGGAGGCTTGGGAAAACTGTGTTTCCAAAAAATCATGTTTTTCAAAATTCAATGGCGAAGCTGTCGCTCAAATTAGTGATGCTAATTTTGATGAATTCAACCCTGAACATAAGGGCTACAAAAGACTGGATAGAAGCACACAACTAGCACTTTTTGCAGCTGATCAGCTCAAACAAAACTTGAATAAAGAGACCTCAACCCTCGTGGCTATTGGTTCCTCTCGAGGAGCCACCGGTATCTGGGAAGAAGCCTATTCCTCATTTTCCAAAACCGGAAATGCAGGACTCTTGGATTCGCCATTGACCACGGCTGGCCAACTAGCCAGCAATGTGGGCGCCTATTTACAAAGCAGCAACTTTATAGATATAGACCAAAGCATCACCTGCGCCAGTGGACTTCGTGCCATAGCCGATGCCTGCGCTTGGCTCAATGCCGGATTTGTAGATCAAGCGATTGCCGGAGGTGCCGAAGCGCCCATCACCGATTTTACAATTGCACAGATGCAGGCTTTGAAAATATTAGGTGGTGAAGGTGATTTTCCCTGCAAAGCTTTAATGCCCAATTTGGATAAAAACACCATGGTTCTAGGCGAAGGTTCTGTATTATTTGACCTTTCGTTAGAGCCAAAAAATGCTCTTGCAAAAATTGTAGGCGTTGGCTTTGGTACCGAAACCGGAAACTCCGCAACCGGAATTTCAAAAGATGGACAATGCTTTCAACATTCCATGAAAATGGCACTAAAAGCTACAGGCTGGGAAAAGCCCGATGCCATAGTAGCACACGCTCCGGGAACGGTAAAGGGCGATGCCTCAGAAATGGCTGCCATTGAACAGCTATTTGGAAACATTCCTACCACCTCCACCAAATTTTTATCTGGCCATTGCTTTGGAAGCTCGGGCCCGGTAAGCCTTTGGATGGCCGTACAAATGATAAAAAATAAACAGTGGATTGCCCCGGATTGGAGCCAATCCCCTGAGCCCAAAAGTATTAATAGAATATTGATAAATGCCGTTGGCTTTGGCGCTAATGCTGTAAGTTTGGCGGTCGAAAACAACTCTGTTTTATGAAAAAGAACTGGACTCGACAGGAAATAGAAGACATTTACAATCAGCCGTTTTTAGACCTTGTTTATCAAGCCGCTACGGTTCACCGCGAAAATCATAACCCCAACGAAGTACAAGTAAGCACACTTCTTTCGGTGAAAACCGGAGGATGCCCCGAGGACTGTGGATACTGTCCGCAATCTGCGCGTTACTCTACCGGTGTGGAAGGTGAAGACTTAATGCGAGTATCTCACGTAAAAGCTCAGGCTTTGCGTGCCAAAGCTTCAGGATCATCGCGCCTATGCATGGGTGCTGCGTGGAGAAACGTGAAAGATGGCCCCGAGTTTGACCAAGTGCTGGACATGGTTCGCACCGTGAATGAAGTAGGTTTGGAAGTGTGCTGCACCCTTGGTATGATTACCGAAAATCAAGCAAAACGCCTTGAAGAAGCAGGTCTTCACTCCTACAACCACAACCTTGATTCTTCAGAAGAATATTATAAAGAAGTAATCTCTACCCGTGATTACGAAGATCGTATAAATACCATTGAAAACGTGCGCAAAACTGGCGTAAACGTATGCTCTGGTGGTATCATTGGTATGGGAGAAGCTATCACCGACCGTGCCGGAATGTTGGAAAAATATGCCAACATGGAAACGCCACCTGAGAGTGTGCCAATCAATGCTTTGGTATCTGTGGACGGCACTCCGATGGAAGATCAGGAGCCAATTGAAATTTGGGATATGGTGCGAATGGTGGCTACCACCCGTATTGTACTTCCAAAAACTCAGGTTCGCCTTTCGGCAGGAAGAACAAACATGAGCCAGGAAGGTCAGGCTTTTTGCTTTATGGCAGGTGCCAGCTCCATTTTTGCTGGTGACAAATTGCTTACTACTCCAAATCCGGATGTAGACGAGGATATGAAGCTTTTCAAAATTCTTGGTCTTAAGCCTAAAGCTCCTTTTGTGGACAAAAAGCAGCCCGTTTCTAAACCAAAAGAAGAAATGACCCCTGCCCTTGGTGAAAAACCAAAATGGACTAGACCTGCTCATAAAATTGAGAAGAATCTTGAAAAAAGTGGGAAGAAGGTAGTTAGCTAGTTAATTCGTTGATTGGTTGATTAGTGTGTTGGGCGTAACCTTACCAATCAATGATTCCGCAAATAATATAGAAGCCATGGAGTTCAGCTCTGTGGCTTTTTTTATGCGCAATAATTCCCCTTCAAGTGTGAAGGGGTGTCTGAAGGGCGGGGTAGTTTGCGTTCATTAGCTTGGTCTTCAAACTACCCCGTCTTCCGCTTTCTTCAAGCGGAATCCCCCCCTTCAAGCATTGAAGGGGAATTCAAACACTTCATAACCATAATCAATCTCGAAAACAATCTCCGCTACCTATCATTATCTAACTTCGAAACATTTAACCATCAACTTTTAACAGATACATATGACCAACATAGAAAACAAAGTAGCCTTCATTACCGGAGGTACTAAAGGAATAGGATACGGAGTAGCTGAAATATTAATGGCGGAAGGCATGAAAGTAGCCATCACCAGCCGTAGCCAAAAAGCTGCAGATGAAGCCGCTGCCGAACTTAACAAAAGTGGAAAAGGTGAAGCTTTTGGTGTAGAATCGGACGTGCGAAACTTTAAATCGCAAAAAGCCGCTGTACAAAAAGCCATAGAAAAATTCGGGGAAATTGACTTACTATTTGCCAATGCTGGGCTTGGCCATTTTGCTACCATAGAAGATATGACACCAGAGCAATGGAGCGAAGTGATTGACACCAATCTTACCGGAGTTTTTTACTCAGTCAAAGCTGGCTTAGAATCTCTAAAAAAATCTAAAGGCTTTATTATCACTTTGAGCAGTTTGGCTGGCACCAATTTCTTTGCTCAAGGTTCGGCTTACAATGCCAGCAAGTTTGGCCTGACCGGATTTTCACAAGCTATAATGCTGGATTTACGCCAGTATGGAATTCGTGTTTCTACCATCATGCCGGGCTCTGTTGCCACTCACTTTAATGGAAATGAACCAACCGAAAAAGACGCATGGAAAATTCAACCTGAAGACATTGGTGAAATGATTGCCAGCTTAATGAAGTTGGATGCACGCACCTTGCCGAGTAAAATTGAGGTAAGGCCAAGTATGCCGCCTAGTAAGTAGGTTGCTCATTGGTCAATTTATAGAATAGATTCCGGCTCTTTGGCCGGAATGGCTGTTGGACGATCATTCCGGGCGAAGCAGAGCGAAGACCCGGAATCTGTTCGTTTCTCAGAAATAATTCAAAGCCCTTTTGGTAATACCGAAAGGGCTTTTTTGATGGATTACGTTAAAAATAACACTCCTAAACTTTCGTTAAAATTGGACCGTTGGCTAATTTTTGCAAGTGAATAATCCTACACAAAATTTATATTAGCCTATCAGCTAAGCAAAATCGATACAATGAAAAAATACAGGATTCCCCTGATTATAGGCTCCGCACTTTTGGTTATCACTTTGATTTGGGCTTTTGCCGGTGAAACCGAGCAAGAAAAGGAAATTACCACCAAGGCTTTTATTGGCGATTTTGAAGACATTGTGGTGAGTACTGGTGAGCTAATGGCCAAACAATCAGAAGACATTTCTGCCCCCTCTAGTATGCAGCGCCATGGTATTTACCGGGTTCAAATTTCGGACATAGTTTCAGAAGGAACCTACGTAGAGGCTGGTGATTATGTAGCTGCCCTGGATAAAACAGATATTTCCTCAAAAATAAATGACGTGCTCGTAGAGCTTGATAAGGCTCAAAGCCAATACACTCAAACACAACTGGACACTGCCCTTACCCTTCGTGAAAAGAGAAATGAAATTGACAAGCTTGAATTTGAAATAAAACAAAAAAAAATTGAGCTAGAGCAAAGTAAATACGAGCCACCAGCCACTATTCAAAAAATTACGCTTGACGAAGAAAGACTAGAGCAAAACCTGGCACAAACACGAGAAAACTACATCATCAACAAAAAGCAAGGTGTAGCCAAAATGGCCGAGGCCGGGGCTGAGTTGCAAAAGGCAAGAAACCAATTACAGAAGCTTCAGGAGCTGGAAAAGGAATTTAGAATTACCGCTCCAAAAAAAGGAATGGTAGTATACTACCGCGAATGGAATGGTGAAAAACGAAAAGCCGGAAGTACCGTACAGCCGTGGAACCCAGCCGTTGCTACTTTACCCGACCTCAGCGAAATGCTTTCCAAAACTTACATCAACGAAGTAGAAATTAGAAAGATAAAAGTGGGGCAAGAAGTAACCCTGGGCCTGGATGCTTTTCCTGATGCCACCCTCACGGGAGAAGTTACACAGGTAGCTAACGTGGGCGAAACCCGAAAAGGAGCGGAAACCAAGGTTTTTGAGGTAGAAATAAAAGTGAACGAAAGTGACTCTACGTACCGCCCAGGAATGACAACGAGCAATACTATCCTCACCAACAAAATCGAAAGCGTTCTTCAAATTCCATTGGAAGCCGTGTATGCTCAGGATGGTGTGAGTTATGTGTATCTGAAAGGAACCACCGGAACTTCTAAACAAGAGGTAAAGTTAGGCTCAGCTAATGCTGAATATGTAATTGTAGAAAGTGGACTTTCGGAAAATGATGAAGTGTACCTAAGTGAACCGGAAGGTGCGCGGGAGAAGGAAGTGGAAGCCCTCGCAAACAAGGAATAAGTAGTAGCGAGTATGGAAAACCTAAATCCTCATAACAGACAAACACAGTGTCACCCTGAGTGGCCGACCGAAGAGAGGTTATATCGAAGGGTGCGCGGATATTGGATGATGAATTTACCAACTCACCCTTCGATAAAGCCCGAACATATTCGGGCCACTCAGGGTGACACCCTACCATCAAATGAAACTACATCTCTTTCAGAGAGAATAAGCCATATCGACTTATGAACCGCGAAAGAACCCTCTCAAACCTCCGCATTGCGATGAATGCTTTGTGGGACAACAAGGTGCGGTCTATCCTTACAGCTCTAGGGATCATCTTTGGTGTGGCTGCGGTAATCACCATGCTGGCGATAGGCAAAGGTGCTCAGGAAGAAATCCTTAGTCAAATAAAGCTGGTGGGGGTAAATAACATTGAAATAAAGCCGGTAGTAGAACAAAGTGAGGTAGAAGTTGGTGTGGAACAAGGACAGGAAAACAATAAGAAGTTTTCTAAAGGGCTGGATTTAAAAGATGCTAATAGTATCCAAAAAGTGATTCCCTCGGTCAGTAATATTAGTCCCGAAATTATTCTGGATACCTACGTAATCAACAATGGAATTCAACGTACGGCCAAGCTGATTGGGGTTACTCCTTCATTTTTTGAGATTTCAAATATTGGCCTACGAAAGGGCAGAATGTTTACCAACTATCAGCTGGAACATGCTGATGCCGTGTGCATAATTGGTAGCGGAATTGCCAAAAAGTTTTTTACCGGTGGGGAAGCTTTGGGCAAAGAACTCAAATGTGGAAGCCAATGGCTAACCGTGGTTGGTATTACCGAAGATATTGCCGTGACTCAAAAGGCCAAGGAAAACCTGGGCATTCGTGATTATAATATGGATATCTACACACCTATCAATACGATGCTAGTGCGCTATGAAGATCGCGGAAAGCTCATTGCCGACCAGGGTGGAAACTGGGATGACGAGGATGAAAACGCCAATACAAATTTCAATTACCATCAGGTAGACCGCATGGTGGTGCAGGTAGAAGAAAGTGAACTGCTGTCTTCGAGTGCCGAAATTATCAGCCGAATGCTGAAGCGTAGACACAACGACCAGGTAGATTTTGAAATAATGATACCCGAACATTTGCTGCAGCAACAGCAAAAAACCAAAGATATTTTCAACCTTGTACTAAGTGCCATTGCTGGTATTTCTCTGCTTGTTGGTGGAATTGGCATCATGAATATAATGCTCGCTTCGGTGCTGGAGCGCACCCGTGAAATAGGAACCCGAATGGCCATCGGTGCTCGTAAAAACGACATTATCAGTCAGTTTCTTTTTGAAGCATTATTAATCAGTCTTAGCGGTGGTGTAATTGGAATTATTTTGGGAATTGCAGCGTCCTTTTCCATTTCTCAGTTTTCAGAAATCGAAACCATCGTTTCGCCTTTTGCCATTCTTATTTCGTTTGGAGTAGCCTCTGCCACCGGACTTATTTTCGGTATTTCGCCCGCTCGTAAAGCTGCCATGCAAAACCCCGTAGAATCGCTTCGTTATGAATAAACTCCTTTGTACCCTTGCCTTTCTTTTCCTTGGCGGAAATATGCTTTTTGCTCAAGAAGCCCCTCTCGTTTTAAGTTTGAACGAAACCATCCAAAAGGCACGCGAAAACTCACCAAGCTACTACCGTGCTGAAAACACTGCCGAAAACCGGTATTGGAATTTTCGCCAGTTTAGAGCTGGTAATTTGCCACAACTAACTTTTAATGGAACCCTCCCCTATTATTCCAGCGCCATTGAGCGTGTAGAGCAAAATGACGGTACCTATGCCTTTCCGCAAAGGGCACAAACGTATTTATCAGGTGAGTTATCTCTTGATCAGAATGTGCCACTTACTGGAGGTCTATTCTCCATTTCAAGTGGCTTGCAACAAACCACCGTTTACCAGCCACAAAGTCGGCAGGATTATTTTTCTACACCGGTAAGCTTTAGTTATTTTCAACCCATGGTTTTGTACAACCGCCAAAAGTGGGAAAACAAAATTCAGCCACTTCTTTATAAAGAGTCAAAACAGGCCTTTGACGAAGATATGGAGCGCATTGCCATTGAGGCTTCCAACCTATATTTTGATGCACTTGCCGCGAAGATAAACCGAGACATTGCTGAGCTCAATGTTTCTAATAATGATACCCTTTTTGTGATTTCAAAAGGGCGATACAACCTTGGCAAGATTGCTGAAAATGACCTCCTACAAATGGAGCTCAATTTACTTAATGCCAAAAACCAACTTAGCTCCAGCGACCTAAACTATGAAGTAGCAGCCCAGGCACTAAAGCGATATTTACAAATACCTACCGACCAACCTCTGGAACTTGCCGTGCCAACCAATGTGCCCGTGGTGGAAGTTCCTTTAGCCGAAGCTATGGATATGGCCCGCAACAATCGTTCATCGGTTTTAGAATTTAGAAGACGCAGACTAGAAGCCGAACAGGATATTGCAGAAGCTCGTGGCCAAACCAATTACAACTTGAATATACGAGCCAACTTGGGAGTTTCCCGCCAAGGGGACGAGCTAAATCAGGTTTACTCCGATCCTTTAAGACAGCAAAGCCTCACCGTGGGTGTTACCATACCCATTGTAGACTGGGGGCAATCCAAATCAATGATTCGCAGGGCCAAGGCAAACCGTGATTTGATAGAGGTAGATGTGCAGCAAGATGAAATCAATTTTGAGCAAGAAATTTTCCTTCAGGTAAAACGCTTTAACATACAAGCAAGTCAATTGGAAACAGCTGCTAAAGCCGACACCATCGCTCAAAAAAGATATGAAGTAACCAAAGCCCGCTACCTTATTGGGAAGATTAGCATTACAGACCTCAACATTGCCCAAGCTGAAAAAGACCGTGCCCGCTTTGATCACATCAATGCTTTGCGCGCGTATTGGGTTTCATACTACACCGTTCGTAGCCTTACACTTTATGATTTTATCAAAAAGCAGCCTATTGATTATGAGGTGAGTTTTTAATTGCCCCTCGACTCCGCTCGGGGAGACCTGCGGTTAGGGATTAAAGTTCTCTTAAATGACTAGGTAAATGCTCTTCTCAAAATTAGTCCCTTTGCAGGGTTTGTTCGAGCGAAGTCGAGAACCACAAACTATTCAATCAATAATTTCACTCCATTAAAAATGGTACCCGATTGCAACTTATGGGCCTCTTTCATGTAATCATTGGTGTCGAACTTTTCAATAAGTAACTCATCATCCTTGGTCCATCCAATGACTCGGTAGCCATCTGGAAGAATTCCCTGCTCAAGATTCTTATCTTCTTTACCTACCACTGCCCAGAAAGTTCTAGAATAACCATAACCTCCTTGATCAAACATATAGTGGTAATACACCTTTGTGCTGTCTGTAGATAGAGAACTTTTTATAAACTCAAAATTCTTAGAATTAAGCTCATGCTTAAAACTAAATCCGTCAAATGCCTTTGAAAGACTAGTGATTGTAACAACAAACCAGATAACAAGACATAGGGTTACAATTCCAATAATTCTATAAATCCATTTCATTTCAAAAAATCTCCGGATTATAACCTTCAGGATTTTTAGGGTGAATGGGGCGATAAATCTCTTGAATGTGGGTCATGTCTTTTTCAAAATCACCGGAAAGCCAGAATACATCCGCCACTCCAGCTTCTTTCTTTTTGTAATCCATATAGCCTAGCGAAACAGGAACTTTGGCTTCGGTGGCAATTCTATAAAAACCAGTTCGCCATTTGTCTACAGCTTTGCGAGTGCCTTCAGCGGGTATCAGAATTACCAACTGGTCATTTTGTTGAAGCAGCTCTATGGCGTAATCTGTAAGCTTATTTCCTTTTTTACTTCTATCCACACCAATGGCACCTGTCCATTTAAACAATCCGCCAAGTAGGCCTTTGGTGTAGCTATCTTTTATAAAATACTTTACATCCAGCTCCATTATCCAAAAAGTGAGAATTGCATAAGGAAAGTCCCAGTTGGAGGTGTGAGGAGCAGCAATCATCACAGAACGCTTGAGCTCAGGAGTAACATTAACATGTGCCTTCCAACCTGTAATCCACATAAAGAATTTTGCAAGTGCTTTTTTCAACGCTAGTCTGTTTTTCGCCAAAACTAAGGTATAGAATTAAATAGCCGCTCATAGTGGACAGAGAAGATCAAAGGCAAATTATCAGAAATCAAGAAATGGCTTGGGAACAGAAGTATTTCGATTAACCCCTGCTCTTTTTATCCTAGTTTTGCCAGCTATAAAATAGCTCAAAGGTTTTACCTTAAACAATCTGATATGTTGAATAAACTCAAAGAAGTGACGGGTGGTGATAAAAAGCAAATGCAGCTTCACATTGACTCTTACATCGATGGAATGACGGGAAGGGTAAACTCCTTAAAAAATGCTCTAGAGCAGGAAAATTATCAGGGTATTGGAAATATTGTAATGAAAGCCAAGCCTCATTTTGTTACCATGGGATTTGACGATTTGTACAGATTAGCCAATCACGTGGAGCGAAGTGTAAATAAGATTTATTCAAAAGATATGGTGAAAGAACATACTCGGGACTTAATAAACGACCTTGAGGCATCTATTGAAAAAGTGAAAAGAGTAAAGCTTTAAAGGACCTCTATTCTTCAAAATACTCATCCTTAAAACCAATCAGGTATACCTTTTTTTGTGCTCTAGTAAAAGCAGTGTAGAGCCAGCGTAGATAATCCAAATCTATTTCACCGGAAGGTAGCCAAGGCTGCTCCACAAACACGTTTTCCCACTGTCCACCCTGTGCTTTGTGGCAAGTAATGGCGTATGCGAATTTCACTTGTAGGGCATTGTAAAAAGGATTTTTCTTCAACTCCTGTATGCGCTTATACTTCTGTGGAATATCCTGATAATCTTCTAAAATAGTTTGATACAACTTTTGTGAATCTTCCCACGGAAGTGCCGCTGATGGCATGTCCAGCGTATTGAGCATCAATACTGTTTCAAAAGGTTTTTCGTCAGGATAATCCACCATATTCACTTTTACACGAGCATATCTGTAGCCATACAATTCGTTGAGCTCATAAATCTGCAAAAGTTCGATAATGTCACCATTGGCAATGAAGCCTGCTTTAGATTCTTCAGGTAGCCAGAAATAATTATTCTTCACCACCATCAAATAATCTCCAGCCGAAATTTCGTCTTCCTGCCAAAGGACACGCGCGCGAATTTGCTTATTGTAAAGCCCTGCCCTTTTGTTGGATCGCACCAAAATTGCAGTGCCTTCCCTTCCTGCTTCTTTAAAAGAATCATTGAGGGCATCTTCTACCTCAAAGCCTTCTACCAACCTTACCACATCAGGGGATGTACTAAAAGATGGCGTTGTAAAATCAAGCTCCTCCTGCTTGGCGCGAAGGGCTGTAGCATTTTGTAAAATCCCTGAATCCTGCACCTGGCGCATCACCTCGCGAAGTTCTACCTCCGTGGGCTCCCTGCGGTAATGTACTCCCAGGTAACTGGCATCCAAAGCTGGGCTTTGATCCGTGCCAACAGGAGGAAGCTGAGCAGTATCGCCCACCAGCATAAGCTTACAATTCACTCCATTTTTCACAAACTCCAGCAACTCGCTCAACAAGCTACCCGAAGCCAAAGTATTGTCTCCACCGGCATCATTTATCATGGAAGCTTCATCTACTATATAAATGGTGTTTGTGGCTTTATTTTCTCTCAGATTAAAAGTAGGCGTACCTCTGGAATCGCTCTTTGGGCGAAAAATATGCTTGTGGATAGTGAAGGCCACTTTGCCTGTATATTGGCTTATCACTTTGGCTGCACGGCCGGTTGGAGCAAGCAATACCGTTTTTCGTTTATAAGCGGGAAGCGTTTTTACCAAAGTTTGAATAAGGGTGGTTTTCCCGGTTCCGGCATATCCTTTTAGCAAAAACACCTCGTTGGAATTTAGCGATAGACAAAAGGTAGAAAGTTGGCGCAAAGCCATTTGCTGTCCCAATGTAGGTTCAAAGCCAAAGTTCTTAATAAGATCTTTTTCAAGTTTCCGTTTACTATCTAATTCCATACAGCGAAAGTACGGGGATTAGAGGGGCAACAAAAACAATTTTGCCAATGGAAAAAAATTGTAGTTTTGTGCGCAACGCAATAATAAATTCGCTCAAAATAGCATGAATAAGAAGGTATCATTAGTAATAAACCTCGTTCTTCTTGTGGCCATAATCATACTTGGTTATAACCTTTACGAAATCATTCAAGAGCCTGTGCGCTTCCAGAAAATCAAAGAACAACGCTATACCAAAGTCAAAGAAAGACTTGAGCAAATTCGTGATGTTCAAAAAACTTACCGCGCTGAATACAATTCTTTTGCTAAGGATTTCAACACACTTATCGCATTTGTTGATACTGGCAAGCAATCAATCATCGTCCGTAAAGACTCTTCTTTCATGTACTATGATGAAGTTTTCCAGCAGGAAAGATCAAAAGACACGACTATTGTGCGGGTTTTAGGTTATAAAAACGTTAAGGAAAGTTTATTTGGAAATGATTTTGATGCTGATAAGCTTCAATACATTCCGATGACAGACAATAAGTTTAAGTTTGAAATGGATGCCGGAAAAATCGAAGTTGGAAATGTAAAAGTTCCAGTATTTGAAGCACGTGCCGCAAATGTGGATGTGTTTGCTGACATCATGGGTAAGTACAGCGACTTTATCGACAAAGACTACGGTCTTAAAGTAGGATCAATGACAGAACCCACCCTCAGTGGAAACTGGAAATAATTTTGCTCAAGCATATTCAAGAAACAATATTGCCGAAGGCATAAAGGGTCTTAAGCTTACCATAAACCTCCGCTATGACGGATTAGCAATTGTGGTAAGTGATCCATCAGGAAAAGGAGTTTTGGATATTTTTCAAGCTTCATGGCTCGCTTCAAAAGAAGACGCCTACCTGATAGAGCAGACACAAAAGTTTTTTGATCAACATCATATTTTACCACAAAAAGCAGCCGGTATACACTGGCTGTTTTCTGTTTCTAAGTGTTCCCTCATTCCTGATATTTTTCATCAGCAAGGTCAAGGTCACGAGTTGCTTTCGCAAACTTCACGTTTGGAAGAAAACGAAACGGTATACTCTGACTTTTGGAAACTCAAAGACATTGTGGGCCTCTATGCGCTTTCGCAAAAGCTGCATGACTGGGCTTTTGCCCAAAATGAAAAGAGCACCATTGCCCACAGTAGCTTTGCGCTAAATAATCTTTCGATGAATGCCACAGGCGATGATTTCAATTGCCTAATGATGGTGAGCGATAATTTTGCCGAACTCTTTATTACCAAAAAAGGAAAGATGATTTTTTACAATCAGTTTCCCTTTGATGTGCACGAAGATTTATTGTACTACCTGCTTTTTGCTTTGGAGCAAAACAGAATTTTGGCTCCCGAGGTAGAGCTAAAAGTAGGGGGCGCCATTACCAAAGGCTCTGAACTATACAACCTACTGAGCACTTATATTGGTAAAGTAACAGAAGTGCCCGTGCCTATTGGCAAAACTTCTGCCCCACAACTTAGCCGCAATCAGCTTAGGCAGGTAGCGCACCTTATTGCAAGTTTATGATTAGAATAATTAGCGGAAAACACCGTGGACGCAAAATACAAGCGCCCAAAAATTTGCCCGTTCGCCCAACTACCGACCGTGCCAAAGAATCGTTGTTTAATATTTTGAACAACCACTTTTACTTTGATGAAGTAACGGCACTCGATCTTTGCTCCGGCACAGGAAACATTTCCTACGAACTGGCCAGCCGTGGTTGCCCGGATATTATAGCTATTGATGATAATCATGCTTGCGTAAAGTTTATCCAGGAAACAGCCGAAAAGCTGGAAATGGATACTCTTCATGCTTTTAGAGCTGAGATATTTCAATTTGTAGAAAAAGACAGCAAAACCTACGACCTCATCTTTGCCGACCCTCCCTTCGACTTTGACCAATACGAAAAGTTAGTTGAGAAGATTTTTGAAAAGAACCTCCTTTCTGAAGAAGGCTTTTTGGTAGTGGAGCACCAAAGCATGCAAGACCTCAGCTCCTTCCCTCACTTTAGCAATGTAAGAGCTTACGGCAATGTGAGTTTTAGTTTTTTTGAGCATGAGAAAACTGAGGAATAGTAACATTTAATCTCATGAAACTGCTCTGCTTTATTTTTACCGTATTCTTTATCACCAGTTTTGTAGAAGAAAATAATCTTTCAGGCACTTACTGCCAAAGTGATAACTATCAAAGCACATGCATTTCTTTTTTACCAAACAATAGATTTAGACTTTCCTCAATAAGCTCCACTGAAAATGCTTTTGGCTTAGGAACCTATCAAATTGAGAACAAAAGATTGCTACTAAATTTTGATAAGATTGATTCTGTCGCTGGGAAAAGTAAAATCCAACTTAATAATTTAGCTACCAGCGACACGTCAAGACTCATCTCTCTGAAGGTAAAAGGTGTAGATCTTAATAATAATCCCATCCCTCTTCTTGGAGTAAAAGTCAGCCCCGTAAATAGTGAAGAGTCATATTTTTTGAATTGCAATCTTGATGGTACAGGAAGTTTGATTTTACCGAAATCCAACAAAGAGGCCCTTCTTTCATGTATAACCTCATTTTACGAGGAATATGAAGCTCGCATTTCTCTCAACCATAGCAGCGAAATTCTATTTCAGCTTGATAACAAAAGGTCTACCATTATGGACACGATCATATCCATCAAATACAAGAAAATCACTGACTCTTCAATAGTTGTTAATTCTAAATTTATTTATTCAAAGCAATATTGATAATCCTTTGATAAGCACAAAAGTTTCGTAGATAAAACAACTCATCCCTTCAAAAACTCCACCAACTTCCGCATCGCTCTCCCACGATGGCTCATAGTATTTTTGCGCCCAGCACTCATTTCAGCAAAACTTTCGGTTTCGCCTTCCGGTAAAAAAATAGGATCGTAACCAAAACCTTCACCGCCTTGTCTGGCTTTTAGAATTTCACCTTGCACCGAGCCTTCAAATAAATGCTCCTTTCCAGTATTGTCTATATAGGCAATCACAGTACGGAACTGAGCATTGCGATTAGTAATTGCATCAAGCTCAGCCAAAAGCTTATCCATGTTGTTTTCTGAGTTGGCACCTTCGCCAGCATAACGCGCAGAGTACACCCCCGGAGCACCATATAGAGCTTCCACCTCCAAACCAGTATCATCAGCAAAGCAAGGTTTTCCGGTAGCTTTGTGAATCGTACGAGCTTTGATCAAAGCATTGTCCTGCAAGGTTTTTCCCGTTTCTGGAATGTCATCGTGAAAGCCTATTTCAGAAAGTGACTTTACCTCCAGGTGTGGCAAAAGCGCTTTTACTTCTTTGGCTTTATTGGCATTATGGGTAGCAAAAATCAGTTCGTTGGTTTGCATTACTCGTGGTGATATGGATCGTTATTCAAAATGCTATACGCACGGTACAGCTGCTCGGCAAATATGGGACGGATTATTTGATGTGAAAAAGTCATCAACGAAAGGGAGAGCTTTTCCTGCGCAGCATCATAAATCGTCTGGTCAAAACCATAAGGGCCGCCAATTACAAAAACGATGCGCCTCACTCCTCTGTTCATTATCTGCTGCAAGTGGTTTGCAAACTTCACAGAGGTATACTGTTTGCCCTTATCATCTAACAAAATGACGTGATCACCCGGCTGAAATTCCTTTTGAATGAGCAGCGCTTCCTGTTTTTTGACTTCTTCTTCGCGCAAAGCCTTGGTATTTTTAAGGTCCGGAACCACCACTTTCTGAAAACTCACATAACGCCCCAGGCGCTTATAGTACTCCTCTTCAAGCTTCTGTATTTCCTTTCCCTTCGTCTTTCCTGTTTGTACAAATACTATCTTCAAAACCTTTGATTGTTGGGGCAAAAGTTAAGTAATTTGCCGTATGATTTCTAAAGACTATCTCGACCGGTTTATTGACGATGCAATAGCCGAAGACATTGGCCCTGGCGACCATAGCAGCAATTGTAGCATTCCTGCAAATGCAGAAGGTAAAATGTACCTTTTGGTAAAAGAAGAAGGCATCATTGCAGGCATTGATATAGCCAAAAGAGTTTTTGAAAAAGTAGATCCTGCCGTTAAAATGGAAATTTTGATGAAGGATGGTGATGCCGCAAAACCGGGAGACATCGCCTTTAGACTTCAAGGACCGGAACGCGCCTTGCTGCGCAGCGAAAGGCTTGCACTAAATATTATGCAACGCATGAGTGGCATTGCCACCCGCACCCAT
The DNA here is from genome assembly GCA_030427285.1 of Bacteroidia bacterium. Lineage (GTDB taxonomy): Bacteria > Bacteroidota > Bacteroidia > Flavobacteriales > Schleiferiaceae > Owenweeksia. The sequence continues at coordinate 796 of JAUHWX010000006.1, read as the reverse complement.
CATATTGTAAAACTGATTGAGGGAACTTCTACCAAACTATTGGACACTAGAAAAACCACGCCCAATATGCGAGCTTTAGAAAAGTATGCAGTGACTGTTGGTGGCGGCTATAATCATAGAATGGGACTATATGATATGATTATGCTAAAGGATAACCATGTTGATTTTGCAGGAGGAATTACCAACGCCATCGACAAAGCTCATGAGTACATCAAAGAAAACGGACTTGACATTGGCATAGAAGTAGAAACCCGGAACCTTGAAGAGCTACAGCAGGTGATTGATAAAGGCGGTGTACAGCGTGTAATGTTTGACAATTACAGCATTGAAGATACCATCAAAGCTCTGAAGATGGTAAATGGTAAATTTGAAACCGAATCATCAGGAGGAATCACGGAAACCACGATTCGAAGTTATGCCGAAACAGGTGTTGACTTTATTTCGGTAGGCGCCCTTACACACTCCGTAAAAAGTTTAGATTTGAGTTTGAAGGCAGAATAGCCCTCCCTACATTCACCGTAAGGTAAACATGCTAAAAAATCTAAAAACCATACTACTACGAACCTGGTACAGAGTGCTACGCCAAGCCAAGCGTATTCGCCTTCCACTTTTTGAAGGGCTTACACTATATGCAGTTTTATCTTTTTTTATAAGAGGTATAGTAGAAGGGAAAATAACGGACAGAGCAGCCAGCGTAGCGTTTAGCTTTTTTTTAGCCCTGTTTCCAGGAATTATTTTTTTGTTCAACCTAATTCCCTTCTTCCCTATTGAAGGAATGGAAAATGAAGTGTTTTAT
>JAUHWX010000189.1 GCA_030427285.1 Bacteroidia bacterium | reverse complement strand
AGTACCTGCTACTGTGATGTAACCTTTTACAACCAACACATGCCCCACCACTCCAGGTGTACCGTAAGCATAACCCATTGGTTTCTTTTTGCAATAAATCTGCTTTTTGAGGTTATCCCATGATAGAGCTGTTGTTGTTTCACTAAAAGTAAGTCCGGCAAAATCGAGCTCCAGCCAGCCGGGTCTGTTACAGTCACTATTCTTGGGACATGAAGAACCTTCATTGGCTGGGTCGCAGCAATCGGTTTCGCCAAAGCGATGATTGGCCAAATCACATTGCTGAACCGTGATGCCAAAATGATCAGCAAGCATTTGCGTAGTAGCGGCCCAACACCAGTTGTTGGTTTCCTGGTCGCGGAGCGTGTTTTGCACACTACCCACCACCTCGGGGGTACAGCAGCTTGACAAGGCCATGCTGCCGATAAACATTGTTAAAAAAATCACTAGCTTTTTCATAGTAGATATTTGGATTGGTTTACCGTAAAAGTACCTTATCTACTAGATCTATTCAAGTTTGATTTTATATAAAAAACTGATTAACAACAAACTAACACTTTCGAAATTGAGTATTTGGACAAAATTGTAATGTAACCCGCAAGCTGTCTGCAAGTATCTTTTATTAAGGCGTAATACTTGCATCACACTTCTTAAATTCACCTCCCAAAACAGAACAGCCCATGAGCATCCTTTCCATACGAGAGGTTTCAAAATATTACGGCAGCTATGCCGCTCTCAATAAGGTGAGCATCGAAATTCCAAAGGCCAGTATTTTCGGGCTATTGGGGCCTAATGGTGCCGGAAAAACCTCCTTGATCCGAATTATAAACCAGATAACAGCACCCGATAGTGGCGAGGTGCTACTTAATGGCAAAGCTTTAAAACCTGCCGACATTGCCCGCATTGGTTATTTACCAGAAGAGCGTGGCCTTTATCCCAAAATGAAAGTTGGTGAGCAGCTTTTGTATTTGGCCAGACTAAAAGATTTGGACAAGCAGGAAGCCATCAAAAGAATTAAGGATTGGTCTGAGCGATTTGAAATTGAGTCGTGGTACAATAAGAATATTGAAGAGCTTAGCAAAGGCATGGCGCAAAAGGTGCAGTTTATCGCCACCGTAATTCATCAGCCAGACCTGCTCATTTTTGATGAACCCTTTACCGGATTTGACCCTATCAATACCAATCTTATAAAGAGTGAAATCCGCAGGTTGAGGGATGAAGGGGCCACCATCATTTTCTCTACCCACCGCATGGAGTCGGTAGAAGAAATATGTGATGAAATAGCACTAATCAATAAAGGAAACAAAATATTAGAAGGTCGCATAAAGCCCATCAAAAAGGAATTTGCCACCAATATATTTGAAGCTGAGCTTGAAAATTACAGTGCATTCAGCAATCTGAATTCTGCTGAAATTTTACAAAAAACTGAAGTTGATGGACATCTTTCTCTCCGCCTTTCGGCAAAAGCGGAAGCAAACGATTTAGCGCGAGAGTTGATGCTGTTTGGAAAACTCACCCTCTTTAAAGAAGAAGTGCCGAGCCTCAATGATATTTTTATTCAAAAAGTACAAAGCTGATGAACAAGACCTGGCTGATTATACAGCGTGAATTTAAAACACGTGTTCGCAAAAAGAGCTTCATCATCATGACGATTTTGGGGCCCATACTTTCGGCAGCATTATTCATACTTCCTGCTTACTTGGCTACCCTTCCGGAAGATACGCGCACCATTATGGTTTTGGATGAGCCTATTCTCATGGATTTTGACAAAGGAAAAGAAGATGTGAAATTTCGCTACCTCCCCCCCGACCAGTTTGATTTGGATAGAGCCAAAGACTTCTTTTCAAAACAAGAGGATTACGCATTTTTATACATCCCTACCAGTACCAATCCTGACCCGGATGTGATTGCCCGAAACGTGATTCTCTTTAGCAAAGGAGATGTAAATATGGGTGTGGAGAATTACGTAGAAAATTTACTTGAAACGTACATTCAGCGTGAAAAAATGAAGGTACAAGGTGTAGACCCTGCCATACTCGCCCAAACCAAAACCAATGTAAAATTACGCACCGTAAATATGGATGAAGGTGGCGAAACTGCAAGCCTGGCTCCCGTAAAAATGGGTATCGGCTACATTGCTGGTTTCTTGATTTATCTTTTTGTATTTGTATACGGGGCTCAGGTAATGCGCGGGGTGATTGAAGAAAAAACCAGTCGCATTGTAGAAGTTATGATTTCTTCCGTAAAGCCGTTCCAGCTAATGGCAGGTAAGATTTTTGGACTGGCAGCCGTGGCACTCACACAGTTTTTAATTTGGGTGATTTTTGGCATAGGTCTCTATCTGGTTGCCGTTCATTTTATTTTGGGTAATGAAATTGATGCAGTAAACGTTGCCTCCCAAGGCATGATGACGCCTGATAATGACAACCTGATTTTTAGCATCATCAATACTATTGATGCCATTAACTTCCCATATATCATAGGTTGTTTTATTTTCTATTTCCTTTTTGGATACTTGCTTTACGCAGCCATGTTTGCTGCCATCGGCTCAGCTGTAGACAAGGAATCGGACACACAGCAATTTATGTTTCCAGTGAGCTTACCACTGATTGCAGCCATCATTGTTTTAATAAGAGCCTTGGATAACCCTGATGGCAGCATTGCCTTTTGGTTTTCGATGATTCCGCTTACCTCACCTATTGTGATGATGGCGCGAGTGCCGTTCAACATTCCCATTTGGGAATTAGCACTTTCAATGTCTATTTTAATAGCCTCATTTATATTTATGACCTGGCTTGCTGGCCGAATTTATAGAACCGGTATTTTGATGTACGGCAAAAAGCCTACTTTCAGAGAACTACTAAAATGGATTACCTATAAAAATTAATGGAGAGGTTTAAGCAATTTTTGGAGTACACCATTTTTGAACTTGGAGAATTTTCACTCCACGTTTTCAATATTTTCAACCTGATTGTAATATTTCTGGTTGTCCGCCTGGTGCTGTGGCTTATCCACTTATACTTTAAGCGAAAGCAAAACGAGGGTAAAATAGACCATGGTAAAAAGTACGCTATCCTGCAATTGCTTACCTACGTTATTTATGTCATTGCGATCATCATTTCGGTGGATAGCCTCGGGTTTCAAATTACCGTAATACTTGCGGGGTCTACCGCATTGCTCGTAGGTTTGGGACTTGGTCTGCAAGATTTCTTCCGTGATTTGGTTGCCGGATTTATCATCCTTTCCGAAAGAACCGTGACTTCTGGCGACATTGTAGAAATAGGCGGAATAGTGGGAAAAGTAAAGGATGTAGGATTGCGCACCACAAGCCTCATCACCCGCGAAGATATTGTAATGATAGTGCCCAACACTAGGCTCACCAACGAGCACGTAATAAACTGGTCACAAAACAACAGTAAGGTAACCCGCTTTGAAATTAGCGTAAGCGTGGCTTATGGCAGTGATACTGAAAAGACCTGTGCTCTGCTCTTGCAATGCGCAAAAAATCATTCTGATGTTATAAAAATCCCTGGGCCAAACGTACTATTTCGCGACTTTGGAAACAGCTCGCTCGACTTTGGACTTACCTTTTATTCCAATAATTTGTTTAGAATAGAACGTACCAAAAGTGACCTGCGCTTTGCGATTGACAAAGCCTTTCGTGAAAATAATATCACTATTCCCTTTCCTCAGCAAGATGTTTGGGTACGCCAATTTCCACAAAAAGAAGAATGAAAACAGCTATAATAGATTTAGGCACCAATACCTTCAACCTTCTTATAAGGGACAATGAAACCAGTGAGGTGCTAGTTAATACCAAAATTGCCCTAAAGCTTGGCGAAGGTGGTATCACCAAAAATGAAATTGCCCCACCCGCATTTAAGCGGGGCATTGAAGCTTTGCACGAACACAAAAAAACAATACTTGAATTTGGAGCAGATCAAACCTATGCTTTTGCCACCTCAGCTATCCGATCAGCAAGTAATGGCAACACTTTTGTAAAGAAAGCCTTAAATGAATGCAACATTAGCGTGAATGTGATTGATGGACAAAAGGAAGCCGAGCTGATTTACTTTGGCGTAAAGCAAGCCCTGCTCTTGCCTGCATCTCCATCCCTTATTATGGATATTGGTGGCGGCAGTACCGAATTTATAATTGCCTACTCCAGTAAAGTTCATTGGATGCATAGCTTTAATTTGGGCGCCAGCCGCCTGTTGGAAAAGTTTCAACCTTCAAATCCAATTACCACCGCTGAGGTCAAGTCAATTGAGAAATATTTGGACACAGAGCTTTCTCCTTTGTGGGAGGCATGTGCCGATCATTCAGAAATCACCCTCATCGGTAGCAGTGGTTCATTTGATACCATGGCGGCAATGGTGCAAGCGGCATTTCCCAATGCAGGATATGACCCTTTGCATACCACTTATACTTTTGAAATAGGCCAGTTTGAAGCTGTGGCTCAAAAAATGCTGGATTTTACTTTAGAACAAAGATTGGCGACTCCGGGGATGATCCCAATGCGAGCCGACATGATTGTAATGGCCTGCATTCAAATAAACTTTGTTCTGCAAAAGCTAGGCATAAAATCCCTTAAATTATCAACTTACGCTTTAAAAGAAGGCGTTTTTTTCACTTTAAACGAAACTGAAAACCCATGGCAAAAATCCTTATTGTAGAAGACGAAAAGGCCATTAGAAATGTGCTCAAGAATATTTTGAGCGATGAGGACAAAACCTTTGAAATAGATGAAGCAGAAAACGGCAAAATGGCCATTGACATGGTAGAAGAAAAGGAATATGACCTTTTGCTTTGCGACATAAAAATGCCCGGAGTTGATGGCATCGAAGTGCTTGAACATGTCCGTGAAAAACATCCGGACACAGCCATCATTATGATTTCCGGACACGGAGATTTGGATACGGCCGTGGAGAGTATGAAAAAAGGGGCTTATGATTACATATCCAAGCCACCAGATTTGAACCGCTTACTTACCACTGTCCGAAGAGCTTTAGACCGCACCGACTTGGTAAAAGAAAATAAAACTCTGAAAAAGAAGATTGCAAAAGGGTTTCAGATGATTGGTGAATCAGACGCCCTAGAGCAAATTAAAAGTATGATTGAAAAAGTTGCTCCTACCGATGCCCGTGTTTTGATTACCGGACCAAACGGTACAGGGAAAGAGTTGGTAGCACACTGGGTTCATCAAAAAAGTGAGCGCAACAAGCAACCATTAATTGAGGTAAACTGTGCGGCCATTCCATCTGAACTTATTGAGAGTGAACTTTTTGGACACAAAAAAGGAGCCTTTACCTCAGCGGTAAAAGACCGCAAAGGAAAGTTTGAACAAGCCAATGGCGGTACATTGTTTTTGGATGAGATAGGCGATATGAGCCTTAGCGCCCAAGCCAAAGTGCTTCGAGCTTTACAGGAAGGTAAGATCACACCTGTAGGTGGAGACAAGGAAGTAAAAGTAAATGTGCGTGTGCTTGCAGCCACCAACAAAGATCTTACTGAAGAAATAAAAGAAGGACGATTTAGAGAAGATCTCTACCACCGCCTCAGTGTAATCGTAATAAAGGTGCCGGCTTTGAACGATAGAAAAGAAGACATACCTTTACTAACAGAACATTTTGCAAACAAGATTGCTGAAGAGCATGGTAATGCTCCAAAACAGTTTAGCGATGACGCTATTTCAGAGCTTCAAAAAATAGACTGGACCGGTAATATCAGAGAACTTAGGAATGTGGTGGAGCGACTTGTGATATTAGGTGGCCAGAAAATTTCAGGGGAAGATGTGCAAACGTTTGCCAGTAAATAGCATAATTTAAAGCAGTAACCAACATCAATTAAATATGAAATCTAAGCTACTAACATTCGCATTGTTGTTTGTATCAGCCTCCGTATTTGCACAAATACCTGGCGGTACATGGTTTGCTTCAGGAGGAATCTGTTTTGACAACAGTAAATCTACAAACCCAACTTTTAATGGAACAGACTTCATTGACTTGGAGAATAGTACAACTCAATTTCAACTTAGACTTGGAGCGGGTTATGCTTTTGCAGAAAACCATGCCGCAGGATTAGGATTTGGTGTTGCTAACACCAAAAATGTGAACGAATCATTGAGCCAGCCCGGGTCGGTGCTTGTTACAAACACAAATAAAACGAATAG
>JAUHWX010000188.1 GCA_030427285.1 Bacteroidia bacterium | reverse complement strand
AGGCATGGACTCTTGCAAAACCTACTGGATAGACCTAAACCGAGAGGATGGACTTTCTTTTGCCATGGAGTGGCAAAATTGCGATAGTGTTGCCACTGCTCTGGAGTTCAAAAAGCTTTAATTCACCAGGGTTTGTCATGGTTCTTGTTTTTAGGACAAGAACGCACGCCAACACCTTAACCTCTAATCATTATTAACTATTAATATTTGACCTCGCTGAGGTCTGGGCGACACGGAGAGATATATTCCTTTGTGTTATGAATTTGGATTTTCGTCAAAATTCTCGTGTGCATTATTAATATGTTGACGATTTCACGATATCTGGAGCCATTGACCTCATCGAGGTCAAATGCTAATAGGAAAATTAGTGCAACGCGCACACCCGACACCATTCGGGGTCGAATAAAAACAGTTTAATTACTTGTCAGGTTTACACTTGTTTCATATCCCTTAAAGCTGATAGAGGTATTACCATTGTATCCGCGTGTTTTGCCAGATACGGATACCTTATTTCCTTCTTTATTTACCTTGAGATTCTCCATGTTTTCTTTAGGAAATTGAAGAGACCCATAGCTCAGGTCGGCATTTAGGTTGTAGCCCGCGCTTTTGCTCAGGTTTACATTGGCGGTGCAAAATTTTCCATCCACGCTAAGCTTGGTGAAGTTTTTAGAAACGCACTATCGAGGTTTCCAGCTGGCCAATATTGAGGGTGGAGAACTTAGCATCTATGGTCATAGATTGTAATTGACCAATCGTCATGGTGCATTCATAGGCAGAAATTACGGTAACCTTTCCGGCTTGGCCAAAAGTGAACTTTGAGAATTTACAATCCGAAAAATTGAGGGTTTCCACTTGACCAGCCTCCAACTGCAGTTCATAGCTTTTTAGGTTCAAAACTTTTGCTTCAGCAATTTTTAGCTTCCCAAAGTTTTGCTTGGCAGAAACAATATTGGTTACTCCTAAATCTACATTAGACTCATAAGCGGAAAGGTTTGCATCGCGGACGCGAAGGGTTTTAAAGTCAGAAAACTTACAATCTAAAGTCATTGCCAAAGCTTCTTGTAGCGTTACATCCCCCTCATATATTTTTAAATCCAAAGCTTTGGTTGAGCCCAGGCTGCCATCCGTAAAGCGAAGGTTGGCAACGGTGGATAGGGAGTTGATCCCTGAGCCTTTCAGTTCGCACTCGTAAAGCTCCAAATCCACACGGGCAGTATGTTTGTCCATATTCACATTCCCAAAGCGATTCTTAAGATTTACATGATTGGTAGCGGGCATTTTAATGTCATACTTAAATCGGTAGCTTTTTATTTTATACACCTCATTGTTCATCTTTATCCTTCTACGGTTTCCAATCACGGTTTCCTGTTGACCACATGGAGGCCCTTCTACCGTTACATTTGTGCGGCTACCCGTAATGTTTGGAACCAAAGCTTCCAGCATTTTGTCAAGCTCTTCTTGCTCAAAAGCTTCTACGATAATGGTTACCGTTACTTCCACTTTGTTTTGACTCCAGGTGGTAATGATAATATCCGCCTCTCTTCCGGTAAGGTTAAATTGCGCATCAGCGTTCACATCAAAGGTTTTCTTTATCACCTTGGTGTCTGTAATTGAGCTGCGAATATTTTTTGCAGTAAGAGGTAGCGCCAAGACTATTACCGCTGCTGCTAAAATGATTTTTGAAAAAGAAAGCAAGGTTTTCATAGCGATAGTGATTTGTTGGAGTTATTAAGCGGAACCCAGTTCTTTTCCAGTTTCTCCTTTTGCTTTTCGTTGCGGTCTATTTGTTGAAGAAGCCTTTCCAGAAGCATAATTTTCTTCTCATAAGTATCTACCAAAATAGCGGCTATTCGCTCCTTGTCATTGGCCAACGGAATGTCAGTTTTAAAATCTGTTTCCATTTCTTCAATATATTCCAGCTCTTCCAAGAGCAGGGCGTATTCTGAGCGGTCTATTTCTTTTGATTTTACTTTTTCTTCCAGTGTTTTTACCTCCGTTTGGTAGCTGGCCTCAAGTGTTTCAAACGCACCAGAAGATTTGCTTTCTGAGGCCAATTGAGTTTCGTTCCTCATCTTTTGGTTTTCACCTTGGCTCACCAAAATGTACGCGAGTTGACCCACAGCTACAAAGGCTAAAATCACGGCAGCAATTCGCCATAGCTGTAATTTTTGGCTGTATTTGTTTTTAGCCAAAGCTGCATCTATACCTTTCCACAGTAAGGCTCGGTTCGGCTCCTCTGTGTTCATTTCTTTGCGGTGGGCGTCAAAATATTCATCGAATTTATCTTTCATCTTTCAGTGCCATTAATCGTTCTCTTAATAATAATCGGGCTCTTCGATACTGTGTTTTTACAGTGCTTAGCGAAACATCCAGCATTTCGGCCACTTGCTTTTGCTCATACCCTTCTATTTGATAAAGAGTGAAAATCATTCTGCAGCCCTTGGGTAATTTTAGTATTTGCTCATTTACCACTGCCGGACTTGGCATTATGTCGTTGCTCTCTCCAAGTGAATCATCATCTTCAAAAGCGGCCTCATTTACCGGAAAGGGTACTATTTCGAGGTTCTTCTTTTTTAAGCTATCCAAAGCCTGGTTTACCATAATCCGTTTTAGCCAAGCTCCAAAAGTTGAATTCCCTTTATACTGGTCTAGCTTACCAAAAGCCTTCACAAAACCTTCCTGCACTATGTCCTCGGCTTCCATTTTATTTTCAACCAAGCGCAGAACGGTGTTGTACATCGCTTTTACATACAAATCAAAAAGTCTGTATTGCGCCAGCGAATCGCCCTTCAGGCATTTGTTTATCAGGTCTTGTTGCAGGTTTTCTTCCAATGGTTGTTTGGTTCTGTATGGTAAAGACTGGCAAAACCCCAAGAGGTTGGAATTTGGAAGAAGAAATTAGTGAAAGATTTTAGCGTGAGCCAAAAAAAGCCACCGCTATTAAACGATGGCTTTCATTTACTCTTTAGGTGTCTTTAGGACTAATCAATCCCTCTTCGCTTCATTTCTTTTTCTATAAGCTTGAGCTCACGGGTAGTTTGCCCGGCCGCTGAGGTGTTTTCTTCAGCACGTCTTATTAGGTACGGAAGTGTTTTTTCAATTGGTCCGAAGGGAAGATATTTTACCACATTGTATCCTTCTTTGGCTAACACAAATGAAAGGTTATCACTCATTCCATAAAGTTGACTAAACCATACCTGCTTACTTTCTTTTTCAAGTCCATGAGCAAACATCAAATCAGTAAGCATTTTGGTACTTTCTTCATTATGACTTCCTGCAACCAGATAGAGGTACTTATGGTTTTGTAAAATATAATTGATAGCCAGGTCATAATCCCTGTCGGTAGACTCTTTGTCTGGTTGAATAGGGGATTTATAACCCATCTCATAAGCGCGTTCGCGCTCTTTTTCCATATAGGCCCCGCGAACAAGTTTTAAACCACAATAAAAGTTTTCCTTTTCGGCTATCTCATGCATGTCTTTTATATACTTTAATCTGTCCCAGCGATACATTTGGGCAGTGTTGTATACGATACATTCTTCCTTGTTGAGCTTACGCATCATTTCCAAAGCTATATCGTCAATCGCCTGCTGAATCCAGCTTTCTTCAGCATCAATTAATATAGAAATATGCTGCTCACCCGCCTCTTTACAAATCGTTTCTATGCGGTCTTTGGCTCTGGCAAATTCTTTCTTTTCCGCTTCCGACAATTCTTTTCCTTCACTTACTCTTTCCAAAAGGCCAAATCGTGCTACCCCTGTCATTTTAAAAACAGCAAAAGGAACACCAGCCCTGGCGCCACCATATTTAATGGTTTGCAAAGTTTTTTCCATGGTGTCGTCAAAAGCATCTTCTGTTTTTGCTCCTTCTACAGAATAATCGAGGATAGAATAGACTCCATATTTGTGCAGTTCCTCAATTGTCTCGCGACAATCTTTGATGGTTTCGCCCCCCACAAACTGATCGTACACCGTAGCTTTCACCATTCCTTTTATAGGAAGTCCAATCTTCATGGCTAAGGCTGAAGACCATTTTCCAAATGAAACCAGCTTTTGGTTTGCGACTAGTTTAAAAAGCCAATAGGCTTTTTTTAATTGGCTATCACTTTTGGTTGCAAAAGCCGTTTTTGTGTCGTCAAAATTTACCATTCACGCAAAAATTTATTGGGTTACAAAAAGGTGGGTTGGCCCTTGGTTTTATTACTTTGCCAAAGATATTTTGAAAAAATCAAACCACTATCCTGTGAACACTAAAAACCTTATTTGGTTTGGCGAAAATGCGTTTTCCCAACTTAAAACCTTTATTGCGAATGGAGATTACTCAAGTATATTTTTTGTGGTAGATGAAAACACGCACGATTTGTGCCTGCCGTATTTGTTGCAGTCACTTGGCGATTTGCCACGTTGCGAAGTGCTCGAGGTAGAAGCTGGCGAGGAAACCAAGTCGCCCGAAGTGCTGGTACAGCTGTGGATGGTGATGAGTGAACTACAGGCCGATCGCCATTCTTTGGTGGTAAATCTTGGAGGAGGCGTAATTACGGACCTTGGTGGTTTCCTTGCGGGAACATATATGCGAGGTCTCCCATTTGTAAATATTCCCACTTCACTTTTGGCAATGGTAGATGCATCCAATGGTGGTAAAAATGGAATCAATTTGGCTCATTATAAAAATCGAGTTGGCCTGTTTCAAAATCCTGAAACGGTATGTGTAATCCCTGATTTTTTGGAAACATTACCTGAGGAGGAAGTGAGAAGCGGTTTTGCAGAGATGCTAAAACACGGACTTATTGCCGATGCTGAATATTGGAAAGAGCTTATTGAGTTTGACATTGCGGAGGAAGTGCCCACTGAAGAGATGATTCGCAAATCCATTGCTATAAAGCAGGAGGTGATTGATAAAGATTTTAGGGAGGCCGGTCCGCGCAAGGTGCTCAATTTTGGACATACCATAGGCCATGCTATCGAAAGCCTAAGTTTAGAAACGGATAATCCTCTGCTGCATGGTGAAGCGATTGCTTTGGGGATGATTGCTGAAACCCATCTTTCTCAAAAATATGCTGCTCTGAGCGATACTGAGGCTGAGGAAGTAAGAGGTGTTCTCGAAGAAATTTATCATGATGTATCCTTTTTAGCGGAAGCGGAGGACTTACTGGAAGTGATACAGGGCGACAAAAAAAATAGGGGAGATGAGTTGAGGTTTACGCTGATTACTCACATTGGAAACGGTGTGGTGGATGTTCCCGTTTCTAAGGAAGATATCATCGAAGCCATGAGCCTGACTAAAATTTTAGCCTAAATGAGTGCTATCAAACTTTTGCATCCCACTTCAAAAGTAATTGGCAAAATAGAAGTGCCAGGGAGCAAGAGTGAGTCCAATCGTTTGCTTTTGTTGAAGCATTTATACTTTCCAAATCTCAATATTGGTAAAATATCAGATAGCAGAGATACTTCATTTATGAAGGCTGCTCTTGAATCAGAAAATAGCGAAATAAATATAGGTGATGCTGGCACGGCCATGCGATTCAATACCGCTTTTAATGCCACCAAGGCAGGAAGAAACATTACTCTTTCGGGCAGTGAGCGGATGCACCAGCGGCCTATTGGTATTTTGGTGGATGCACTCAATAAGCTTGGCGCAAAAATCACCTACCTCGATAAAGAAGGTTATCCTCCTTTAAAAATAGAAGGCCAACAACTAGCGGGCGGAACTTTAGAAATTGACGGTTCGGTAAGTAGTCAGTTTATTAGTGCCCTTATGATGATTGGTCCCGGTATGAAAGAGGGGATTCACCTCAAGTTAAAGGGCTTTTCAGTTTCTGCACCGTATATCTACCTCACGGCAAACCTGATGCGCAAATTGGGTTTTGAAGTGAAATTGGATGGGGAAGATATTATCATTCCACATCAAAAAGCAAAGGAGATTCAAAGCTCGCTTGTAGAGCCCGATTGGAGTGCCGCTTCGTATTGGTATGCTATTGCGCTTTTGGCGGATGAAGCCGAAATTTATTTGCCCGGTTTTTTGCAGCACAGCCTACAGGGAGATGCTGCTGTAAGAGGTTTTTTTGAGCCACTTGGTATTCAGTCTCTTTTTATTGGTAGCGGCTTTCGCCTAAAAAAGGGGGAGGTAAAGCAGCAGAGATTTGACATCAACCTAGTTCATAATCCTGACCTAGCTCAGACAT
>JAUHWX010000187.1 GCA_030427285.1 Bacteroidia bacterium | reverse complement strand
TACGCTCTCCGTTTGGATACAGCTACTCTTCACCTTTAGCTTTTGTTAAGTAATTAATATACCCATTCAAAATAGCTTCAGTTTTCTTGAAAATGCTTCGATATTCCAAAACTATGTTCTCATCAATATACCCTTCTTCTTCAGCTGTAATGACTTGATTTAAGCTTTCGTGTAAACTTCCTCTCGCTATACGGCAAAACTGTATATTCTCTTGGAAATGATACCTTCCATATCCTTCAGCAATATTATCCGAAACCGAACGTGAGGACCTTCTTAGTTGACTCGTCAGCGCAAACCGCTCATCTGAAGGAAAATTTTTAATAACCTTTTTGGATGCAAAGATTCTTAATTCTCTAGATGCTTTCCAGCACTCCAACTCTTCAAATGATCTTACACCAGCCATCACGTTCAACTTTTCACATTTCCTTATAACTTTTAACCTACAACCTTTCTCCTACTTATAGCTTCTCTGCTTCAGTTCTATATTCTCGTAATTCAATTCTTCTTTGTGCAACTTAGCTTCGCCAGGATCACCAGTGTATTCCCATGCTGCTACATAAGTAAAGTTCTCATCATCACGCTTAGCTTCACCCTCTTCGGTTTGGCTTTCCTCACGGAAGTGACCACCACAACTTTCTTCTCTATGAAGAGCATCTTTTGCAAAAAGCTCACCAAGCTCCAAAAAGTCAGCCACACGGCCTGCTTTTTCTAGCTCCTGATTAAACTCATTTAGTTCGCCAGGCACACGAACATTCTTCCAGAATTCGTCTCTTATCTGGCGTATTTCAGCAATAGCTTCCTTCAAGCCTTCCGCATTACGCGCCATACCTACTTTATCCCACATCACTTTACCAAGGCGCTTATGGAAATGGTCAACTGAATGTGTTCCTTTATTATTAATGAAGAAGTTCAAACGATCTTTTACTTCTTTTTCTGCTTCTGCAAATTCCGGCAAATCTGTTGAGATTTCACCTGTACGGATATCATCCGCTAGATAATCACCAATAGTATATGGTAAAACGAAGTATCCATCAGCCAATCCCTGCATCAAAGCCGAAGCTCCAAGACGGTTTGCACCATGATCAGAGAAGTTAGCTTCGCCAGCTGCATAACAACCAGGAATAGTAGTCATCAAGTTATAATCTACCCAAATACCACCCATAGTATAATGTACCGCTGGGTAAATCATCATTGGAGTTTCATATGGATTTTGAGCTACAATCTTTTCATACATCTGGAAGAGGTTACCATACTTGGCTTTTACAACCTCTTTACCCAAGCGGGTTACAAGCTCTTTATCATTTATATCATGCCCGTGAACAGTAGCCTGCTCTTTACCATAACGTTGAATTGCAGCAGCAAAATCAAGATACACAGCTTCTCCGGTAGCGTTTACACCAAATCCGGCATCACATCTTTCTTTGGCAGCACGAGATGCTACATCACGAGGCACCAGGTTTCCAAATGCAGGGTATCGTCTTTCCAGGTAATAATCTCTTTCCTCTTCAGCTAACTGAGTTGGCTTTAATTTTCCGGCTCTAATAGCTTCAGCGTCTTCCTTCTTTTTTGGCACCCAAATACGCCCATCATTACGAAGTGACTCACTCATCAGCGTAAGCTTAGATTGGTGATCACCTGAAACAGGAATACAAGTTGGGTGGATTTGCGTATAGCATGGGTTTGCGAAGTAGGCTCCCTTCTTATGCACCTTCCAGGAAGCGGTTACGTTACTTCCCATGGCATTGGTAGAAAGGAAAAACACGTTTCCGTAACCACCAGAAGCAATAACTACAGCGTGAGCAGAATGTCTTTCGATTTCTCCGGTTTCAAGGTTGCGGGCAATAATACCGCGAGCCTTTCCACCTACCATTACAAGATCTAACATCTCGTGACGGTTGTACATCTTGATTTTACCCTTACCAATTTGGCGGCTCATGGCGCTGTACGCACCAAGTAGCAACTGCTGACCAGTTTGTCCTTTGGCATAAAATGTACGGCTTACCTGTACACCACCAAAAGAACGGTTGTCCAAAAGACCACCATACTCGCGGGCAAAAGGCACCCCTTGTGCCACACACTGGTCGATTATATTGGCCGACACCTCAGCAAGGCGATACACATTCGCTTCACGCGAACGGTAGTCGCCACCTTTTACGGTATCATAAAATAGACGGTAAGTAGAATCACCATCATTTTGATAATTTTTGGCAGCGTTTATACCTCCTTGGGCAGCTATAGAGTGTGCTCTACGTGGGCTATCCTGAAAGCAAAACGCCTTCACATTATACCCCATTTCTGCAAGCGAAGCAGCAGCAGAGCCACCTGCCAAACCTGTACCTACCACAATCACGTCTATAAGACGTTTGTTTGCCGGATTGACAAGTCTAATATTGTTTTTATGATTGATCCACTTTTTATCAATTGGACCTTCAGGAATTTTTGCGTCTAAACTCATAGTAATGATCTTAGTGGTTGCCGTTTAAGAAATGAAAAACAGCTATGAAAATGAATCCAGCCGGAATAAGGATGGCATACCATTTTCCAAATGCTTTGATTGCCGGAGTGTATTTTGGGTGACGGGCTCCAATAGACTGAAAAGCCGACTGAAAACCGTGCAACAGGTGCAAAGCCAAAAACACAAATGAAAGGCAGTATACAATTACACGAATAGGATTTGCAAACATGTGCTGCACTTCTGCAAAGTATCGCGTAGGATCTTCAGGATTTTGCTCAATGTACTTGTAATTCATTTCAGGTAACCAAAAATCCCAAAGGTGAAATGCCAAGAAACCAAGAATGAAAAGTCCGCTCCAAATCATGTTGCGAGACATCCAGCTTGAGTTGGCCGAACCTTTGTACATAGCGTATTTTTGCGGGCGAGCGGCTCTGTTTTTAGCCTCTAAAATAAAACCCATAATAAAATGAAATGCCACACCAAACATAAGTATAGGTTGCATCACAAATTGGATCAATGGATTAGTGCCCATAAAGTGTGATGCCGAATTGAATGCGTCTTCACTAATCACAGAGGTGAAGTTGATTGTAAAGTGCTGTAGCAAAAACACTACTAAGAAAAGTGCAGATAAAGCCATTGCAAACTTTCGTGCAATTGACGATGACAGAAGCCCTGAATTTGTACTCATTGCGTAAACTAATAGTTTTCTAGATTGGCAAAAGTAAGGCACAGAGTGAAACGCTTCAACCTAACACGCTATTTAGACTGATTATAGAATGGTGCGTTTTTGTGCGTAAAATCTTTCATTTTAAAACTCCTGCCAAATCTTTGGTGGGTCAACAAAATCTAAGTTCTTTTGTTTCTCTAATTTCTACAAAACTTCATAAAATAGATATGCGATATAAGCAACTCCCCAAAGAAGTATACATTGAAAATCGTGCGAAATTCACCAAACACCTAAAGCCAAAATCATTGGCGGTGTTTAATAGCAACGACATTTACCCTACAGGGTCTGACAGCACTTTACCCTTTCGTCAGCATGGCGATATTTTAGCACTAAGCGGTGTAGATCAAGAAGAAAGCATTTTGGTAATCTTCCCGGGTGCTTACAAAGCAGAGCATCGCGAAATGCTTTTTCTCAAAGAAACCAATGATCACATTGCTGTGTGGGAAGGCGCTAAGCTGGACAAAGAGCAAGCCTTTGAGCTAAGCGGAATTAAAAGTGTGTTTTGGCTTCAGGATTTTGAGCGCATCTTTAATGAAGTGATGAGTCATGCCGAAAACGTTTACTTGAATACAAACGAGCACTTGCGTGCAAATTTGGATGCAGAAACCCGCGAAGCCCGCTTTGTAAAATGGTGTAAAAACAAGTATCCAGCTCACAACATAGAGCGTAGCGCACCCATAATGCACCAGGTACGTGCTATAAAAACCCCTGGCGAAATTGCCGCTATGCAAACCGCTTCTAACATTTCCGTAAAAGGATACAAACGTGTAATGAAATTCATGGCTCCCGGCAAGTGGGAGTATGAATTAGAAGCTGAATTCATGCACGAATTTTTACGCAACCGCAGCCGTGGATTTGCTTACACCCCAATCATTGGTGGTGGTTACAATGCCTGCGTGCTTCATTATATTGAAAACAATGACCAACTTCGCGAGGGTGAATTGGTACTTTTTGATGTAGGTGCTGAATATGCCAATTACTCTTCGGATGTTACGCGCTGCTATCCCGTAAACGGAAGATATACAGACCGCCAAAAAGAAGTATACAGCGCGGTACTTAGAGTAAAAAAGGCGGCCGAAAAACTTTTGGTACCTGGTAATAATCTAAATGATTATCACAAAGAAGTTGGTGAAATAATGACCAAAGAACTAGTAGATCTAAAACTACTTAGCATGGAGGATGTGAAAAACGCAGACCCAAGCTGGCCGGCTTACAAAAAGTATTTTATGCACGGCACCAGCCATTACATAGGTCTTGATACCCACGATGCCGGACTGTGGACAGCTGACATGGAGCCCAATATGGTTTTCACTTGTGAGCCTGGAATCTATATTCCTGAAGAAAAATTAGGCATCCGCCTGGAAGATGATTTGGTAGTAACCGAAAATGGTTTGATAAACCTGACGAAAGAAATTCCAATTGAAATTGAAGAGATTGAGGATTTTATGAATTCATAAAAACTCAACACATAATTGATAATTTAACCCTCAAGGTTCAGAAGAGCTTTGGGGGTTTTGTGTTTATTGAACTTTACATAGCATTTGTAAAACCAGACATTTTGCGAATAAAATCGCAAATTTCCTAAAAATAATTAGCGTCCATAAGCGGTTTGATCCTATTGCTTAAAATTACCAACAAGCCCCACTCGTCCGCAACGTATTCTTTAGCTTTGCTCCCCGTTTTTTATTGGCACCATGAGCAGCGTTCGAACATTCACCTTCAAGCAAGTTACTTTCCACTTTACCTCCAAGGGTAGCGGCCCCGCAATTCTTTTTCTTCATGGTTTTTTAGAAAATAAAGAAATGTGGAACGGTATTATTAATGGCCTTCCCACTGCTTTGCGCAAAATCACTGTTGATCTTCCCGGACACGGAAAATCTGGAAATATTGGCTACATCCACACCATGGAAGAAATGGCCGAAATGGTGAAAGCGCTAGTTGATAAGCTCAAACTAAAAAAAGTGTTTTTAGTAGGCCACTCTATGGGCGGCTATGTAGCGCTCGCTTTCGCGGAAAAACATCCCGAAATGGTGAAGGGCATTATTCTGATGAACAGCACCACCCGTGCTGATTCTGACCAAAAGAAAAAGGATAGAGACAGAGCCATTAGGTTGGTAAAGGAAAACCACAAGTCTTTTATTAGAAATGCCATTCCCCACCTGTTCAGACCAAAGAACAGGCGCAACATGCTGGAACAGGTAAACCTTATAAAAGCGGAAGCCTTAAAAACTTCCAAGCAAGGGATAATCGCTGCACTTGAAGGCATGAAGATAAGAGATGATCGCGAAGTACTTCTTCATTTTGCTCCTTACCCTTTTCTATTTATCGCGGCCAAAAATGATCCCGTCTTCCCGTTTGAAGTGTTGGAAGATCAACTCAAAGCACAGCGCGTAACTCCCTGCATAACCGAAAATGGACACATGGCACACTTGGAAGATTTTGAAACTGTGCTTCCAGCTATTAAGAAATTTGTGAGGGAAAATTGATTTCTTTCCATTAATACCATGCGACCCCGCTGGAGCTATTTTATTAAGGTGAAATCAAAACTCCATTTTGTTACAATCGTAGGCGTGTGCAGTGATTTAATACCTTTTTAATTATTTAATGTCGCTTAGACATTTCCATTTTGTATAATGCCGATGTACCTGCCCGACTAAAGCCATTCAGGCGGGTGTTTTAAGAAGCATTTTATGTGACATTTAAAACACCAAACGGTATAACAAGAAATTCATATCAAAAAAATGGAAGCCACAAATCTTCGTCATTGCGAACCCAGCGGGTTCGCATATCAATAGAACAAACAGACCCCCCAAAAAGAAACACGACCCCAGAGGGGTCGTATATTTATCCTTAAATCAACATGGAGTATTACTCATCTTTCTTCAACGCATTCCAACCCTGAGCCGTAAGCTCCATAAATTTACCATCGCGGGTTACAATGTTTTTACCAGCACTTTCTTCGGTGATATGACCAATTATGGAAAAGTTAGGATTTCCCTTGATCTTATCATGATCCT
>JAUHWX010000186.1 GCA_030427285.1 Bacteroidia bacterium | reverse complement strand
CTTTTTCCTCAAACCTCTTTACCAACTTAAAAATACTTCTGGTTACAAACGACTTTGGCTGGCGAATGTGTTGGGCAATGCAGCTTACTAAATAATCAACCTCATCTTGTTTAGTTTTAAGATCATCTCCATCTAGCGACCAAAATTCGGTGGTGATTTTCCATGATTGTCCGCGAGCTTGCAGCATACCAAAGTTGATTATGTTTTCATCATGCTCTCTACCAATCCAATCTACCAAAAACATCAGAAAGGAAACTCTCCCGAGTTTACCTTGAAGCTCATCTACTAAGCTTCCCAAAACCTCATTCACTTTGTTAAAGTCTCTTTCCAAAGGTGCAATATCCTTCCCGCGCATTACAGAACTGGCTGCAATGGCCAAGTCCAAATTGATATGTGCATTCATACCCAAAAGTATGTGTTGAAGTATGGTGATATTGTCGTTTCGTGCATCAAAAGAAACCTGCCAGCATTTAGTTACCGGAGTTTCTGAAAAGTAGTTGCGATAGGCATTTATGTAGAGTGAAGCAAAATTGATGTCGAAGGTTTCCATCCTTTTTGGATCTTCAAAATTGCCAGCCTCAATTTCTGCTTTTATTTGTGCCGTGGTTCTTCTATACACATATGCAAAAAGTGCTAAGTAGCTATTTTGCGAAAGTGCATCATCAATTATCGCATCAAGTTCTAAAAGCACTTCATCTATACTGGAATAGGGTGAATTCATTGTTTTTATTCTGAATTTCTATTACCGAAAAGTATAAAAATTGAAACAATGAAAAATGTCTAGTTAAGATTATGACGTTGCTTTATTGGTGATTGAATAGACTTTGAAGTAAGAATTAAAATTTGGCAAATAATACAAATGAAAAGAGCGGCCCCGATCTGAAAGTTGGTGATGAGATGGGCTCGATTTACTTTGTTTTTTGACTCCTGTAGCAGGTTGCTTCCTACTTGTGTTTGAATTATACTAAGGTTCTGGAGCTCAGCTCTAATATCCTCAAAGGAGCTTTCAAGTTTATCTGAATTTTGAGATTGGTGAATGGGCCAACTGCTTAGAATGCTTTGCTCAAGGCTATTATACTCTATAATATTTGCTTTAAGACGTTTTAATGTTTTGTCTTCCTTTTCGGTGAGGTATGTATTTTCAAAAGCCGATATAATGGAGTCATTGGCATTGTTGTAACGCTGTATTTCTTTTTTAGAACCATCGGAAAGGGGAGAAGAGGTATCAAACAAATCTTCTATGATCAACTTTTTTTGGTAGCAATTATCACCAATATGAAACAGGGCTGTTGCTGGAATAAGTCTATCATTATAAATAGAGGCAGATGAAATATGCACATCTGTAAAAAATTTCCGCTCTAGCAGAGCAGCTCCTAAAATAATGGTGACCATTACCAAAAGCACAAAAGCAATTTTGAACTTAGATTGAACCGCAAAAAATGATTTCATAGAATAGGGTAAACGACTAATCTAAGCTTTTTAAATGCCAATACCCAACAGAAAAGATACCTGACATCGGTACAAAAAAAGACCCTACAAAGAGGGTCTTTAATTATTAAATATGTTGCTTAGGTTTTAACCATTCATGGAAATGAGGAACTCAGTATTATCCTTGGTCCGGCTCATTCTATCATGTAAAAACTCCATGGCTTCCACAGCATTCATATCAGAAAGATGGCGTCTAAGAATCCACATGCGTTGCAGGGTTTCTTTGTCAAGAAGTAAATCTTCCTTACGAGTACCTGAAGATACAAGGTCAATAGCTGGCCAGATTCTGCGGTTGGCAATTTTTCTATCCAGCTGCATTTCCATATTACCGGTACCTTTAAATTCTTCAAAGATTACTTCATCCATTTTAGAACCAGTATCAATAAGTGCTGTGGCAAGGATAGTTAATGAACCTCCATTTTCAATTTTACGGGCAGCACCAAAGAAACGCTTAGGTTTGTGCAATGCATTGGCATCTACACCACCAGAAAGTACTTTTCCTGAAGCCGGTGAAACTGTATTATAAGCACGAGCAAGGCGAGTGATGCTATCTAAAAGAATGATTACATCGTGCCCGCACTCTACCATGCGCTTTGCTTTTTCTAGTACAATATTGGCCACACGTACGTGACGTTCAGCAGGCTCATCAAAGGTGGAAGCAACTACTTCAGCATTTACGCTTCGGGCCATGTCGGTTACCTCTTCCGGACGTTCGTCTATCAAAAGGATAATCATGTATGATTCTGGATGATTTGCTGCAATGGCATTTGCAACTTCTTTAAGCAGGGTAGTTTTACCTGTTTTGGGTTGCGCCACAATCAGCCCACGCTGACCTTTACCAATAGGTGAGAAAAGATCAATGGTACGCGTACTTAAGGTTCCACCTTTGGAGGTGATGTCAAATTTTTCTTGAGGGAATAGGGGGGTAAGATGTTCAAAAGAAACTCTATCCCTTACAAAATCGGGCTCACGGCCGTTAATTTTTTCAACTTTTACAAGTGGAAAATATTTTTCACCCTCTTTGGGTGGACGGATTTGTCCACGCACCGTATCTCCGGTTTTTAATCCAAATAGTTTTACCTGCGATTGAGAAAGGTAAATATCATCAGGTGAATTCAGGTAATTATAATCCGAAGAACGAAGGAAACCATAGCCATCAGGCATCATTTCCAATACGCCCTCACTTACAATTATTCCGTCAAACTCATATTCACGACCCCTTTGGTTTCGGCCATTTCCATGATCATTTCCAGCGTTTTGGCGATTGTCGTTTTTATTTTGATTACGATTATCGTTACGATTGTCATTTCTGTTATCGCTGCGATTATCGCTTTTGCCATCGCGATTATCATTGCGCTGCTGGCGAGGATTATTGCTATCGCCTTTTTGGCGATTATCATGCCTTTGGCCACCCTTATTTTGATCCTGACGATCTTTATTGTCCTTGGTGTCCTGCGGTTTATCCTGATTTTTGTTTTGCGGACGCGGAGGAAGTGGTTTTCTTTTGGGCTTTCGGGCGTCATCATTTTTTGATTGTGCGTCTGGGGCCTTTTCATTACTACTTTCTGCCTTTTTCTCTTGTTGAGGTTTAGGAGCAGGTTTAGGCTTAGCGTCTGGCCTAGTATTTTCGGGTGCTGTAGGAGCAGCAATAGCTTTTGCCGCGCTTGGGTTTACGGCCTGATGATCTAAAATACGGTAAACAAGATCCTGCTTGTTCAGCGATTTAAATTTTGGTACGGTCAGGGCCTCAGCGATTTCCTTTAATTCAGGTAGCTTTTTGCCCTTCAACTCATTGATGTCGTACATGGATAAAAAAAGATTGTTATAAAATTTTCAAAAACTGTCAAATAGCTTTCTTGGATGAGCTTATATCGTGCAGTATAATTTTCTGGAGAAATGATGTTCTGTCGCTTAGAATGCTTCAGATGCAAGGCAATAATACAAATATTTAGATAATGATAAAGCGTTTGTGGCAAAATTATGACCTTTGGCCCCAAATTTAAATACACCATGATTCAGCGCATTCAATCTGTCTATCTTTTTTTGGCAGCAATATGTTCAGGTATCGTAATCTTTTTTATGCCTTTGTTTCAATTTGAAGGAAAAGATTATATGATTTTACAAGATCCTATCTTTTTTGGTATGACAGTACTATCTACGCTCATAAGCATCTTTAGCATCTTTAGATACAAAAATCGTCAGCAGCAAGTGGTTTCCGGGCGTATCAACATCATTCTCAACTTTGTCTTCTTCGGAATGCTGATGTATATGTTTTATGACACGTTTGCTAAAGATGGTGGAAGCCTAGGTACAGGAGCATTTATTCCGCTGGCGGTAGTTATTTTGGTAACCTTGGCCAATCGTGGAATAATGAAGGATGAAACTTTGGTAAGAGCTGCAGATAGATTGCGCTAGACTACTTCAAAAGCTATTTTGAAGAGAAAGTTTTATTGTCCTCTTCTTCACTCTCCTTTTTCTCCATCACCTTGTTTATCACATCTTCGTGAAACTCAGTGATGGCCTTATTGTGAAACATTGGATACAATCTTTTGTCTCTAAATTTTGAGGCACTTTTGTACCGTGTGTAATGCACAATTTTAGTTTTGCCGTCTTCCAGCGGGTATAATTGGATGTACTGTGTACCGTGTGATTTGCCTTGAGCCAGATAGCAGATTTTAATAAACTTATCCTCATTATTTACTTCCATTATCTTTTGGCCAACGGGTACTTTTACTAAACCCATTACAAATTTTAAGTTCCAAAATACAATCTGACCTTCCTTTATTCCATCATAGGAGTCAGCAGAGTAGGAAAGCGTATTAGGGTCAGGAGAGAAAAGTAAACCAAACCTCACTTTGTTTTGATTATCCTCAGTGGGGCTAATGCTTTTATAAGTGCTCCAAACTTCATCAATTTCAGCATCTACCTCCATCACTTTGGTGTGTGACTGATAGCTTAAAGAGTCATTGTCTTCGTAACAGCTTGGGGCCAGAGCGGCAATATCAGCTGCGGACTCCAAGTCATAGCCATGAAGAAGTTTAACCACTTTTTTTCCTTTAACTCTGCTGAAATCAATGTCTTCAGGTTCGTGGGAAGGAACGCTGGTAAAAGAGATTGCTGCGCATGTAAGTAAAATATATTTAAACATCTTAGGAGTAGAATGAAGAAAATTTAATTTTCACAAAGTTAACAAGCTTTAGGCCAATGTGTTCGAAGTTTTTTTAGGCTTGTCAAGCAACCTTCTAATCTTAATGTTAAAGATCGCAAAAATGAGGGTCATCAAAGGGCTTAGATAGTTGAAAACAGCATACGGTAAATAGGCAAATGTGCTTACGCCAAGCACTCCGCTTTGGTAAGCACCGCAAGTATTCCAGGGCACGAGCACGGAGGTCACAGTGCCACTATCCTCTAAAGTACGACTCAGGTTTTCTGGCGCCAAGCCACGTTTGCGATAAGCATCAGCATACATGCGGCCAGGAACTACTATGGCTAAATATTGGTCGGAGGCGGTAACATTGATAAAGACACAAGTACCGGCTGTGGTGGCTATTAATGAAGCGGTTCCCTTGGCCAACTTTAGCAAGGCACTGCTTATAATTGCTAAAAATCCACAAGCTTCCATTACTCCGCCAAACACCATAGCGGCAATAATCAACCATACGGTGCCAAGCATTCCATACATACCACCACTACTTAGTAAGTCACTAAGCACAGGGTTTTCTGAAGGGTAACTCATGCTCACGGTCAATGAATCCATAATGATCTTGTACGTCTGCAACCAGCTAAGTTGGTCGGTGCCAGCAATAGATAGTAGCAGGTCGTGCTGAAAAATAGGGGCAAACAGAGCTCCGGCTAAAGTGCCGGCTAAGATGGCCGGAAGTGCTGGAATTTTGGCGACTATCAAACCAACCACAAGCAGCGGAACTAAAAATAACCAAGGAGTGAGGTTAAACATGCCTTCAAGTTCGGTGAGCACAGGTTGAATATTATTCACATTTCCACTTGTCTCAAGGTTTAGACTCAGGATAATAAAAACGATAAGCGCAACCAGAAATGATGGCACTGTAGTGTAAAGCATGTATCGGATATGCGTAAATAAATCTGTACCAGCCATAGCAGGGGCAAGATTGGTGGTATCAGAAAGTGGAGAGATTTTATCACCAAAATACGCTCCAGAAATTACCGCACCAGCCACCATAGCTTCAGACATGCCAATAGCTTTTCCAATCCCAACAAGCGCAATTCCTACGGTAGCTGTGGTGCTCCAGCTGCTACCGGTGGCTAATGATACCAAGGCACAGATAATAGCGGCAGCAGGTAAGAATATTTCAGGACTTAAAATTTGCAAACCATAATATATCATGGCGGGCACTACTCCGCTTATCATCCATGTTCCTGAAAGGGAGCCGATGAGCAAAAGTATAAGTATAGCACCCGTGGTGCTCATTACCGATTTTTCAATTCCTTCAAGGATTTGCTTAAAAGAGAAGCCCTGAGTAACGCCAACTACGGCTGCAAAAGCTCCAGAAAGTAAAAGTATAAACTGATTAGACCCTGAGAGTGCATCATCGCCATACACCCCAATAACATTGATGCTCAACATGAGGATAAGGAACATGATAGGAAGCAGGGCAATAAATAGGCTAGGGCGTTTTTTCATAATTGTTTGGAAAATGTTCGCAGTTTACAAAGATTTACCCAAACATAGAGTAGGCAGGACTGGTGA
>JAUHWX010000185.1 GCA_030427285.1 Bacteroidia bacterium | reverse complement strand
GGGCGAGTACACTGCTCTTTGGGCAAAGAATGAGAAAGAGGAAGCCGAAATCTTCAAGCAGTTCGTCTCCTGGGCTTACGAACTCTGGCAAAAGGAGCCTGGGCTGCATATTTACCACTATGCGCCCTATGAGACCACGGCACTCAAACGGCTGATGGGCAAATACGTAACCTATGAAAATGAAATCGATGAATTCCTGCGCGGGAAGGTTTTTGTAGACTTGTACAGGGTACTGCGCCAAAGCCTTATTGCCAGCGTAGAGCGGTACTCGCTCAAAGACCTGGAGCCCTTCTTTGGGTATGAAAGGAAAATGGACCTGAGGATGGTTTCCGGGCCAAAATCAGCTTTTGAGTATTTACTGGAAATAGGGAAGCCTGAAGAGGCAGTACCGGCTGACCTCGAAGTGATCGAACGGTACAATCAGGATGACTGCCGGGCTTTGATTTCGCTTCAGAATTGGCTGGAAGAAATACGTGCCCAGGAAGAGAAAAAAGGGCATGAAATACCACGGCCGGAGCCGGAGCCCGCTGAGGCTAGTGAAAAAATCACAGAGCACCAAAAACGTATACAGCCCCTGGTTGATAGCTTGTTAAAAGATGTACCAGCTATTCAGGAAGAGCGGTCTGAAATAGAGCAGGCCAGGTTTATACTTGCTCACTTCCTTGACTGGTACCGCCGAGAAAAAAAGTCTACCTACTGGGAGCTTTACCGTTTGAAGGAGCTGAAACTAGAAGAACTTTTGGATGAACGAAAAGCGGTAAGCTATTTGGAATACACCAAACGAAGCTATAAGGAAAAACAGAGCCGGGTGGATATCTACCGTTTTCCACTCCAAGAAGCGGATCTTAAAGAGGAAGCGCTGCATTCTCACCAAGGTGACCCAATAGGTAATATACACAGTATTGACCTCGAAAAAGGTATTCTGGAAATCAAGAAGGGCCCTAAATATAAAGATGTGGAACACCCTAGTGCAGTCATTCAGATAAAAATAGTATCAGCCGAGGTAAAGGAAAAGAGCAATATCCGGTTTGCGCAATGGGTCATTGAAAAATCTTTAGAATCCGAAGAAGAGGATTACAGGGTAGCCAGAAATCTTCTGCTCCGGAAAGCCCCTGAATTCCCGCAAAGAAAAGAAGGGCAAAACCACATTGATTACAGTGTCGAAGTGCTTAAAAATATGGATGGTGATTACTTGGCGATACAAGGTCCTCCGGGAGCGGGCAAGAGTTATACAGGAAGCAACCTGATCCTGAGGCTGATTCAGGAAGGGAAGAAAATAGGGGTTACCGCTATGAGCCATAAGGTGATCACCCACCTTCTGCAGAAAACGTATGACTTGCTGGAAAAAGAAGGCATCAATGCTAGTATGATCCAAAGAATTAACAGAAACGATTTGCCCTGGACGACAGTAAAAAATAATAAGCAGGTCTTAAGCGCACTGAAGTCTCATCAGATCATCGCAGGTACCAGTTTTATGTGGGCAAGCGAAGACTTATATGAAGCAGTAGATTACATGTTTGTAGATGAGGCTGGGCAGCTTGCTCTAATTGATACCATAGCGCTGGCTCATGCTGCGAGAAATCTAGTGTTATTGGGAGACCCGAATCAGCTACAACAACCACAACAGGGCGTCCACCCTGCTGGTACTGAAGTCAGTGCGCTGGAACATATTTTGAATGGGCAGCAGACCATTCAGGAGGATCAGGGTGTCTTTTTGGGCACTACCTGGCGTATGCACCCGTCAATCAATACCATCGTTTCAGAACTATTTTATCAAAACCGGCTTCAGCCGGAAGCCCACCTCGCCAATCAGGGATTATCCGGCTCCACTGAGTATCAACCTGGTTTGTGCTCGGTTCAGGTAGAACATGAGGGCAACGCCTCCTCTTCGGAAGAGGAAGCCGAAGCCATTGAAAAGTTAGTTGCCGCCCTTACGAATGGGACCTTATCGTTCACCAATTCGGAAGGAAGGGCACAAGAGATTTCGGCAAATGATGTCAAGATCATCAGCCCTTACAATGCTCAGGTAAACCTGCTCAAAGAGCGGCTGCCTGATTTTGATATTGGCACCGTGGATAAATTCCAAGGGCAGGAAGCGCCGGTCATCATTTACTCTGTGGCTTGTTCCAGCCCTGAAGAAGCCCCCCGGGGGATGGACTTCCTGTACAGCCCTAACCGGCTGAATGTTGCGATTTCCCGGGCGAAGGTTTTATTCATCATGGTATCCACACCTCATGTTTTTGAGGTAGAGTGCAAAAGCCCCAAAGAAATGAAGCTGGCCAACGCATTTTGCCGGTTTGCGGAGGCTGCCTATACTCCTGGATAATGAAGCGGTGGCTAAGATCTTTTTGGATCATTCCGCTTTAAAGCCCCAAAAGGTGTTTAGGTTGCTGGAGGGGCAAAATATAATGAAAGGATATGAATGTCGGGGCTTGGGGGAAGTATAACTTCTTCCCTGGCTAATAGGATGATCAGGCTTTTACCTGAGATTTACTCTACGATTTACATTGTTTAGTCGTTTATTTATTATATTGTCCAAAATTTGTCAAGTCGGTAAACAGACAATAATGATTGGGGGTAAGATAAGGGAACTACGAGAAAGTAAAGGAATATTACTCCGCCAATTGGCAGCCCAATTGGATATGGATACCGCCCTGCTGAGTAAAATGGAACGTGGCGACCGTTCCTTTAGAAAAGAGGACATTCTCTCCTTATCTGAAATATTCAATCAACCTGAGAAAGTATTACTTACTATTTGGTTAGCCGATAAAGTAATGCAAACTATACATGAGGAAGAATTTCAAATTGAAGCTTTAGAGCTTGCATTAACCACTTTAAACCATAATGCCTAAGCCCACTATTCACATATCATCTATAGGGCAAACGCTAGTTACCGGCCAAACCTCCAGCCGTACAGAATCTCAGGCAGATGCCACACAATATTATGTGCATGGCACCTTTCAAGTAGACTATTCACTTATTCTACAATACCAGCAATGGCAAACAGGTGAGACCGATATTGTCTGCGCGGAAGCTAAAGGCTCCAATTTGCTGACTACTGTAATTGGCAGAATGCGCCTTAGCATATTTATCAAAGACGAAAACAAACATTGGATTGCGCTAAAAACAGCACAACTCAAAAATCAAAGCCCACCCCATGCCAATCTTTTCATGGCTGGCAAAGATTATTACCAGGAGCAGCTTGGCTTCTCTTTAAGTGATGCTTTGAATGAGCAAGCAACTTGTAAGGTAGGAACCAAAGAAGAACTACTAAACGAAACCGGCAGAAGTAAAAACACTTTGGCCGTAGTTTACAACAAAAAAGATATTAACGTACCGCTTGCTGCTTTTACGGCAAGCCGTGTATTACCCATTTTAATGAACAGCTAGACGTATGAACAAAAAAGACCTACTCGATAAAATAAAAAGCCTTGAGGGCCTCAACAATGAGGAACGTGCCTACTTGGTAAACCTTGTAAACACCAAAAAGAAATACGGCTTGGTATGGGAAGACAAACCCGAAGAAGTAGAAGAACAACTGCGCACCAAGCTACCCATACTTAAAGAAGTAAAAGAGCGCGCCATTATTAACGATACCGAAACTGAAAAATATCCCAACCACATTCTCATAGAAGGCGACAACCTACACACTTTAACCGCCCTCACTTTTACCCATGAAAATAAAATTGATCTTATTTACATTGATCCGCCTTATAACACAGGTAATCAAGATTTTCTATACAATGACAAGTACATTGACACCGAGGATTCTTACAGACACTCAAAATGGCTGTCATTTATGGATAAGAGACTAAGGATATCAAAAAACCTTATTTCTGAAACCGGTGTAATATTTATCTCGATAGACGATAATGAACTTACACAGTTAAAACTATTATGTGATGAAATATTTGGTCAAAACAATTGCGAAAATATTTTCACAATAAAGGTCAGACATGAAAATAGAATATTGCGAAGAGATATTAGATATCATCAAACTACTGAGTATTTATTAGCCTACCGAAAAACAAACTCATTTACTCCACCACGAAGGAAAAATCAGCGGGAAGCAGACCTTGATTATAAATATAATATAATTGAGAAGGAAGCACCTTACCAAACCCAAAACATAAATGGGTATAAAGTTGAAATATTCAAGCCTGAACACTACGAGGTAGTTGAAGTCGCTCCAGGAGAAGGTCAATTTAAAAATTATTCGATTCGGGGTTCATTAATTACTCAATCGGGCTCCGCATCGGAATATTATGAAAAGAATCTGAGGGAAAGAAAGAAGAGTGATGGCTTCAGTACGCTTTATAAAGTTATAGGAATGGGAACACGTGGTGATGGATTAGGATACCGTTACATTGCACAGCCTCCTAACGCAACCACGAGGAATGGTTCTTATTTTCAGGGAAGACCAATTTCAAAGAAAAAGGACGATAGTCTACCTTACCCAAATTATTATGATTTCGTGAATGAATTCAACAATGTAGGATATGAAGGTGGTGTAGAATTTAAGAATGGTAAAAAGCCTCTTGATTTCCTAGCTCATGTTTTTTCTCTAGCCAATATTCCAAAAAACGCCATTGTTCTAGATTTTTTTGCAGGATCAGGATCAACCCTACACGCCCTGCTAAAGTATAATCAGACGAATAAAGAAAAATGCCAAGGAATAATAGTTACGAATAATGAAAACAACATTGCAGAAGAAATAACTTATAAAAGGATTAGTAATGTCTTGAACGGCTATTCGGATTCAAGAAATTCAAACTTCGTTGAGCCTATAAAAGAGAATAATCTTAGATATTTCAAATCTCTTTATGTAAACAGAGAGCCCTCATTGGCCAACAAACGCCAGCTTACGCAGTTGGCTACCGAGTTGCTGTGTATTAAGGAGGATTGTTATCAGGAGGTAAAGCATAAAATGGCCTTCACAAAAAGGGAAGCACAAATCTTCACCAACGGTAAAGGCAAATATTTAGTAGCCGTCTATCATTCAAGAAATCAAATTGCTGTGCAAGAGCAACTTATCGAGTGGATAAGCACTGTAGAAGATGCCACCGAGAAAATACGCTTGTATGCCTTCAGCCCAGAGAAAGAAACGTTGGTTGAAGAATTTATAGAGGTAGAAGATAAAATTGAGGCTGTTCCCTTACCAGAGGCCATTTACAATGCCTATTTATCTACCATCAAAACACTAAAAGTGGATAAGAAAAACTATGAGTTAAACACTGCCGATGAGGCCGAAACCCAAAACAATTAGGCCATGTATATTTTAAAAGACTTTCAAGAAACAGCGGTAAGCGAACTCCTTTCTAAAACCTTTGATGCTTTAGATACCCCGCAAAAGCAAATACCTGTTTTGTTAGAAGCACCCACGGGGTCGGGCAAAACGGTGATGGTGGCTTCTTTTATAGAACGGCTAGTGGATGAAATGAATCTTAGGCCAGGGTTTGACGGCAATGTGGCTTTTATTTGGTTTGCACCAAACACTTTACACATTCAAAGCTATCACTCTCTCCAATATCTGTACTCCGATAGCCGCAAACTAAATTGCATCAGCCTAGATAATTTAGGTAATGACCCTGTTCTAAACCCACGTGATTTACTTTTCGTGAATTGGAGTAGCGTTAGTTCTGCAAAAAACATTTGGCGAAGGGATAATGAAACGAATACAAATCTTGAAACGCTCATTGAAAACACCCGCCTCAACGATACCAAAATCATCCTGGTAATAGATGAAGCGCATTTAAGTGCATTTTCGGGTAAGCAAGCTATTGCTGTTCGCCATTTAATAGAAGCAGACGTCGAAATCTCTGTAACTGCTACTGCGCAGAACATTCGAAGACCACAACTCTCGGTTTATGTGCCACGCCAAAAAGTAGTGGACGAGGGCTTGATAAAAAAAGGTATTCGATTAAACATTGGTTTAGATCCCAAAGAGCAGAATGGTGAAAACGTACATATTCACCTATTACGCAAAGCCTTTGAGAAAAAAGAAGAACTCAAAAGACTATATGCTGAAGAGTTAGGTGAAAACGTAATAAACCCTCTCTTGCTTATTCAATTGCCATCAGACAATAATTCATTAAGCTCTGAAGACAAAGGCATACGAGATATTTTGGTAGGCTTATTAAACACTGAATATAACATTTCTACACAAAACGGGCGCTTGGCAATATGGTTATCAGGCGAAAGAGATAAAGATGGTTTAGAAGAACCTAATGGCTTGCAAGATGTACTCATTTTTAAGCAAGCGG
>JAUHWX010000005.1 GCA_030427285.1 Bacteroidia bacterium | reverse complement strand
TTATATGTCCATTGTGATTTTTTACATGTTCAGCTCCTAAGGTTCCATCTTTGCCGGTACCAGATAGTATTATGCCTACACACCTCGAGCCTATTTCATTAGCAAGAGATTCAAACAATCTATCTATAGAAGGAGTAGCTGTTGTGGCATCTGAACTTGTCTTGAGGTGGAGTATACCATCTTCGAGCCATAAATCTTCGCCTGATGGGTTAATATATATATGGCCAGGCTTTGGCTTTACTCTATCTTCTACCACTTCTATAGTCCATGGTTTATGAACCTTAATTATATGGTGTATGTGGGTTGTATATTCAGCACTCCTGTGCTGCGCCAATACCACGGCTATATTTGTGGGCTTGGTGGGTAAAGTGAGTATGAATTCTTTTATGAACTCTAAAGAACCAGCTGAAGCGCCAATCCCTACTATAAAAGTTTCGTCTTTGAGAGTAGACATAAATAATAGTGAGTTAGTGTGAAGTTTAATTTTTGCAATGATAGCTAATTGTAGCTTGCTATAAAACAATGTATTGTTCTGTTTGCAAGTACTTTGAATCCATTTCATTAAGAAATACAACTAAAATTACGTAGTAAGTTTTCTTTTGTAGCATTTACCATGATTTAGCTTACATATTTTCTAACGTAATTTGCGGCAAACAGATTTTTCATGTCGGCTAAGAATAAGGCTTCCTTAGGTTTCATATTTGTCACCATTTTGGTGGATGTTATTGGCATTGGTATTATTATCCCAGTGCTTCCTTCACTTATCGAGAGTCTTAGTGGCGAAGGCTTGAGTGAAGCCAGTAGAATAGGAGGGTGGTTGATGTTTAGCTATGCCGCAATGCAGTTTCTTTTTGCTCCTGTTCTAGGTGAATTAAGCGACCGCTTTGGCCGTAGACCCATTATTTTGATTGCATTACTAGGGTTGGGAATTGATTATATCTTTCATGCCTTTGCACCAACAATCGCCTGGCTTTTTGTTGGACGTATTTTAGCTGGTATTACAGGCGCCAGCTTTACTGTTGCCACGGCATATATTGCAGATATCAGTACACCGGAAAAGAAAGCGCAGAACTTTGGTCTCATCGGTGCCGCTTTTGGTTTAGGGTTTATCGTAGGCCCTGTGATAGGTGGTATTGCCAGCAAGTGGGGAGTGCAAATGCCTTTCTTTATTGCTGCTGGTTTGAGTCTTCTCAATTTTCTATATGGCCTGATTATTTTGCCTGAATCGCTTACTCCTGAAAATAGAAGGGCATTTGACTGGAAAAGTGTGATACCCTTCGGAACCTTGCTAAATCTTAAAAGATACCCCGTTGTGATCAGCTTTTTGGTTCCATTTTTCTTCATTTACATAGCTGGTCATTCTGTGCAATCTACCTGGACATTCTTCACTATGTTTAAGTTTGGTTGGGATGAAACTACCGTTGGCTATTCTCTGGCTGTAGTCGGAATTTTGGTTGCCATTGTGCAGGGTGGTTTGATACGGGTGATTGTAAAAAAGCTTGGTGAAATGAAAACCGTTCTTATCGGGATGAGTCTATGGACGCTGGGATTAGTTTTATTTTCATTTGCATTTAAGGGTTGGATGATGTTTGCGTTTTTACTTCCCTATTGCCTTGGAGGTATTGCAGGACCTACCTTACAAGGAATTATTTCAAATCAAGTAGGGCCAAAGCAGCAAGGTGAACTTCAAGGCGCGCTTACCAGCTTAATAAGTCTTACATCTATAATAGGCCCATTATTGATGACTTGGATTTTTTATCAATTTACTAGAGATGAAAGCGATGTAACCTTTGCGGGAGCGCCATTTATGCTAGGAGCTATTTTAATGGCAATTAGTATAATAATGGTAATAAAACCTTTGAGTAAGTTTGTTAAAGGAATTAATGCAGTAAATGAGGTCACAGAAAATGAGCATAACCCCGTTGAAGTGTTAAATTAGAAATCGTAAACAAAACTTGCCTAACGCAGGTTTTTTTAGCTAAACCCACCCTATGAAAGCATTTGAACAAGATAATCACAAACATGGTCCTGAAAAAAACGTTCCACCCCGAACCATTCCTAATTATATAAAATACTTTATAATCCTTTCAAGTTTGGTACTTACAGGTTATGTGGTTATTCTGGCACAATCTGTAGTAGGACCTTTGTTAGGTGCGTTTATTGTATCACTGTTACTCAAGCCACTTTCTCAAAAATTTGAGCTTATCAGAATGCCACGCTCAGTAAGCTCGCTGTTTGCTATTTTTATTGTGTTTGTGGTCATAGTAGGGCTTTCAATGTTTTTTTCGGCACAAATTGCCAACATTGCTTCTGAGATGAATTCCCTTGAGTCACAATTTAATAGCATGATAGATAAGGGGCATAAGTGGACTGAAAACACTTTTGGCATAGCGGCCAGTGAACAAACCACTTACTTAAAACAAAGCTTAGGAAAGTTGCTTGAAAATAGTTCAAGTATTGCCACATCTACCATTTCGGCTACAGCTAATTTCTTTACAGGATTCTTTTTATTCCTAATCTCCTTATTCTTCTTTTTATACTACAGGAGCTTTTTGGTCTCTTTTCTTTACAGAGTTTTTACCCACAAAAATCACGGACAGCTTGGCGTTACCTTAAAGAAGGTAGAAGGTGTAGTTCGCAATTATATACTAGGCCTGTTTGCGGTAATCTTAATTATAGCAGTGCTAAATACCATTGGACTTTTGGCCTTGGGAATCAAACATGCCGTGTTTTTCGGAGCACTTTCGGCCATCCTTACTATAATTCCATACGCTGGGGTAATGCTCGGGAGTTTGCTTCCAGCCATATTTGCTTTGGTTACCAAAGATTCGCTTTGGTACCCGGTTGGAGTGATTGGCATTTTTGCTGTTGTTCAGTTTTTAGAAGGCAATTTTATCACTCCCAATATTGTAGGTAATCAGGTAAGTGTAAATCCATTTGCAGCCATAGTTGGCCTTTTGGTAGGAGGTATGATGTTAGGCGCAACAGGGATGATTTTTGCCATTCCGCTTTTGGCTATTGTAAAAGTAATTTGCGATAGCATTGAAGAGACGCGACCTATTGGGTATCTCATTGGTAGCCCACCTGATGACGAGGAGCTATATGAGAAAAGGAGGAAGCGGGCTCAACGCATGTTTGGTAATAAGGCTTAGAAATTCAATCGAGTGTGGATGTTTAACTCCAGTACTTCACCCATAGTGTTGCATAGCCTAAAATCATCTTCATCATAAAAGCGAGCCAATTCAGCACCTAGCTGTTTTATATAGCTGTCTTTGGATATTTTATCACGTTTCATAATGTGCATGAGTTCTGTAATCTGAGGTTCTACCAGTTTATAGCGTTTTCGCAAAAGGGCTTGTTCCTCATTTACATATTGCTGTGCGGTGGCAATAGACATATGCTTTTGGGTCAACCGCACATAAGGGAGGTTTTCTTTGTAAAACTGAGGCAAATAGATTCTATGACGGCCTTCATAGTTTTGTTGATCAAAATCAATAGAGCGAATCCTGTACTGTATTTGATCAAAATCTTGATTGACCACTACCACCCAGTTATAGGCACGCATATCGCCAAGCAAGCGTACAAAGCAACGTTCATTAAACTTTACAAACTCTTTGGCCAGCCGAACTTCATTGTGACCCTCGTGATATTGCTCTAATCGATCAATAAAATCATCACCAGGAATGCCTATGATATGCTCTTCTACAAGAGTATTATTATAATAGATGTAATTGATTTTGTTTGGAGAAAGGAAGTGTTCTAGCTCAAGTCCATAAACCCTTGAAGCATCAGCTTTTTTAATATAGTAGTAATCGTAGTTATCGTTTATCTGGTTTAAGATTTTGATGCGGAAAGGCTGCGAATTTCCATAAGCACAAAAGTCTACACTATCAACTGTAAGGTAATCCAGGTGAGAACCGTCACCAATCAATATTTGATATAAATCCACCAGGTGCTCATAAATTTCCTCCATTTCGGAGGGGCCGTATAATACTGAGTTCCAAAGCGTGTGGCTATCATCTTTATCTAATTTTGGAATAAGGTGATTATAGCGCATCAAATCAGAATACTCGATTGGTATTTTGGTACATCGAGAATTATTCACGAGGTATTCATTCAAATCATGATTTACCTCATAAATGGGTTTCTTGTATTGTATTTCGTTCATTTCAGCCATAGCAGTAAATATAGTGGCTTAGTTGGATTCTTGGATAGATCTTCGCTGAAATGGTAGCTTGGCTGTTTTTGGGAAATTGTGATATTTGGATTCCTCAAATACAATTAAAACTTTATACCCTAAAAAATATAGATGAGTAAATTATTTAAGTTTTTTTCTTTCGGTGGCTTGGTCTTTATCCTTTCTTATGGCTGTTCAAATAAGCGGTTAGAAGTAGAAAGCGAGAAAGTGATTCATTTACAAAAACGAGTAAAAGCCTTAGAGGATTCACTTCACGAATACCAGTTGTTTTACCATTTTAAGTCCATTAAGCCTATTGTAGTTAAGTCTCTGGAGACAAAAGATTCTTCTGAATATAAACTTTACATGATTGCAGATGGGATGTTAATTAACGACAGTATCACCCAACTAAAGATAAAAATGAAGACCAAGAAAGGCTTTGTTTATTCTAAAAAAGTAAATGGTTACGATAATTTATTAAAATTATCAAAGAGTCATACAGGTGATACTTTGAATTTGATGTATGATTTTCATAGTGGTAAGGGAACTAATAATATTTCTATTCCATTGGAATGGACAGTTGAATAGCTCTTATTATAACACACATGCAAAAAGAACTCAACTGGATATTGGCCGAACTAAAATCGGTGGAAAAGAAAAAACTTTGGATATATGCCGCTCTGTATTTAGCGTGGGGGTGGGGGATGAACCTTTTTGGCCAATATATGGAGATAGCCCGCTTTACCCACTGGTGGCAAATAATCACGGTCTATCTCCTATACATGGTTCCAATTTCTGTGGTGCTTCGCAATCAAAGCTTCCACCGGCAATATGCCTATGGCCTTATTTTTATGGGCTTGCTAGAGTTTGGTGGTTATACCTTTCAAACATCTTACGCCTACCCAAATAATTTACTCGATCAGTTTTTTAGCGAACGTAATTTTAGCCTGGCCATGGCTCTGTTTTTTGCACTTTATTTCCCTTTAGGAAATGCTGCCGTAAACTGGATTTATCAAAAACTTAAGAAGGATTAATCTTCTAAGTGATAAATCTCCATGATATCTTTCATGGCTTTCTCATAATTCACATTAAGGTCTATAAGTTTACCGCTGTGAATATCAAATACCCAACCGTGAACGGTAAGGTTTCTATCGCGATAAGCACGTTGTACATCAGCTGTTTTTATCACATTCACACATTGCTCTTCTACGTTTAGCTCCACCAATCTTTTGTAGCGAGCCTCTTCATCTTCAATAGCATTAAGCTCAGTTTTGTGTAAGCGATATACATCTCTAATGTTTCTCAGCCATGGATTCAAAATTCCTAAATCAGCAGACTGCATCGCAGCTTTTACACCGCCACAGTAATAATGACCGCATACTACTATATGTTTTACTTTAAGATGTTGTACTGCATAATTAATTACCGACATTGAACTTAAATCGGTATTGATCACCATATTGGCAATATTGCGATGTACAAAAGCATCACCAGGGCCTACACCCATTAGCTCTTCAGCTGTTACTCGGCTATCGCTACATCCTATGTATAGAACTTCCGGGCTTTGCCCTTCCGATAGATTCTTAAAATAATTTGGGTCAACATTCAACTTTTCAGCTACCCATTCTTGGTTGTTCTTAAAGATTTCTTGCATTTTCATTTCTAAAAATAAATTGAGGTGTTAATTTTTTGAGATTGTATTTACAGCCTATTTGCCGTTTGCTTCATTTACCGCACGCTCAAACTCGCCAACGGGATTTTCGATTTTTACTCCGGCAATATCTATACTTTCTACAGTAATATTTCTGGTAAGTGCGTTAGCCTTAAAGTCTTCTATAATTTCAATAATATCAGGGTGAATATCCTTGGTGCGTGAACCATCGATTATGACATGTTTGTTATCTGGAATACTATTTAAACTATTCAAAATTCCGGCTTTATTCAGGAAGCTCACGTTTTCGGCCAATTGAATTCTCACTGGTCCACCAGACTTCATTTCATCACTTTCAAAGGTATAAGGTACTTGGTAGTTTTTCCATAAAATTTGGAAGATAGCGACTACCATACCCATTGTTATACCTATCAATAAATCAGTAAATACAATACCAAGAATAGTAACCATATAAGGAATAAACTGCCCCCAACCTTTGCGGTACATTTCTTTGAACATTACTGGCTTTGCCAACTTGTAACCAACCAAAAACAAAATGGCAGCAAGGCTGGCCAATGGAATTTTGTTTAGCACATTAGGAATAGCCATTACAAAAATCAGCATTAGCACACCGTGTAGGAAAGCAGAGGCTTTGGTACGACCACCAGACTGAATATTGGCAGAACTACGAACGATAACCTGCGTAATAGGGATTCCACCAATAAGCCCTGAAATCATGTTACCCACACCCTGAGCTTTGAGCTCTCTGTTGGTTGGCGTCACACGTTTATAAGGGTCAAGTTTGTCTGTAGCTTCAACGCATAGCAAAGTTTCCAAGCTGGCCACTACAGCAATTGTAAAGGCAACCACATAAATCTGTGGATTGGTAAAGCTACCCCAATCAGGCATACTAAATTGACTAAAGAAATCACCAACACTCTGAGCTACAGGAATAGAAACCATGTGATCACCAGAAATAGTCAATGGAGGGAGGCTATCAAACCAAAGGCTTAAACCAATACCTGCCAGTACCACTAGTAATGGACCTTGCACCATACTTAGTATTTTATGGTTTTTAATGAATTTTTGTTCCCAAAGTATAAGAATTGCCAGTGAAATGGCGCATACAATAAGAGCACCAGGAGTAATACCATCAAGCATGTAGCCTAACTCTGAAAACGTATTATGACCATCAGGTTGTATAAAATTCAAATCTCCTTCAGGGTCTGCATCATATCCAAAGGCATGCGGTATTTGCTTTAAAATGATAATGATACCAATGCCCGAAAGCATACCTTTAATCACAGCAGTAGGGAAGTAATACCCAATAATTCCGGCTTTGGCAAAACCAAGGCCTAGCTGAATGGCCCCACCTATAACTACAGCTAAAAGAAATGGCTCAAAGCCCAAGTCTTGAATGGCTGTAAGTACTATTACGGCCAATCCTGCTGCAGGACCACTCACACCAAGCGGAGAACCACTTAAAGCGGCTACTACAATACCGCCAACTATTCCGGCTATAATTCCAGAAAATAGGGGTGCGCCACTGGCCAGGGCAATACCTAAGCACAGGGGCAGAGCTACCAGAAATACAACAATACTCGCTGGGAGATCGTGTTTAAGGTTTTTGAATGGACTAAAATTTATGTTGTTCATAAGGGTAATAAATTATGCTAAAGCGTTACACGCTGTGTATTTTTCAAAAAAAAAAAGAATACTAAATAATAAGATGCAATCCCTTGAATTTCATAGCTATAAAGCTAATGATTATCAAAGGTAACTTAAAGATGAATTGAGATTCGAACCGTTAGGAAAGTTCTGGAGGCGGGGTTAGGACCCGCTGCTTCATTACAGAATATAATGAGCTATTTTCAAAGTGAAAGTTTATTTCGGTGAAGCAATCAGGCGTAAAATTGAATAGAGCAGCATCTTGATGAAGCTCTTCATTCATATTATTGCCTCCACTATCGCTTCTTTCTTCAGCGGGAGCTGGTGTTTCGGAGTCTACAAGCTCCATCACCTTGTCGGCAAAAAGATCCGTTACAATCATGGAGTTACCCTGAGTAATAAAAAATATAAGAGCACCCATTACAGCAAAACATAGAGCTTTGTATAGTACCGCCTTGGATGTAGTCTTATTAGTTATCACCTATTTTCTTTTATAATTGCCAAAACCATATTTTGAAAAAAATCAGTAATACTCTGATTTCCATTATGAACTCCGGTCAAAGAGGGTAGGTGCTCCGCAAAAAACATTTGCTGATGTGCGCTTTCAATAATAGTTGACGCTAACATCTTTGGGTATTTATAATTTGGAGCAACTGCACTTATCATACTTGCGGCTCTGTTTATCAAATTAGTATATCCTTCAAAGCAGCCTTGTTTATTTTCAGCACCAATTTTGCGCGTGTGAAAAGCTTTTATTGATTCAGAAACAACTATCTGGTTGAGCTTTATCTCATTTATATGACTAAAATTTCCGTCTTCCTCAACAGCTTCTGTAAGCAGAGATACCGCTTTTGTAAGTCTGGTTTCAGCATCATCTACATTAGTAGTTTGCATTACTAATCGATACTCGAGCCACGACCAATACCAGGAAGTGAGGTAAAGTAAAAACTTGTGCTTATTCTCAAAGTACCTATACACCGTACTTTCTGGAGATCCAATTTTTGCGCCAAGCTTTTTAAATGTAAATGCATCAAAGCCAATTTCATGAATCAGCCCAATTCCTTCCTTAATCATAGTGCGGCCCAAATCCGAAGAATCTGGATCTCTGGTGTAAACTTTCTCGTTTACCGCAAAGCGTATATGTGATAAAGTCAGGCTCATATCTGCGGCAAATATAATAGTAATACTATCATTTGCAATCTTATTACTATTAAAATTTGGTTGAAAGGCCGTATTGATAGGGAATTGCAAGCTGGTTTTTCATAGCTGTAAAGATGAAAATGATGCCGTATATCCACTAAGAAATAAGCTTATCATCTAAAATTTTGTATCTTCTGAAAAACACAAAATAAAAAGCTATGGTAATGAGTTTTCAGGGCCAACAGGCCAAGCCAGAAGTAGATAAGCCACACATTTTAGTAAAGGATTTTATGACCAAAAAGGTGATAAGTTTTCGATGGAATCAAACCTTGGGAGAGGTGATTGAGACTTTACTGGAAAAAGGGTTGTCCGGTGGACCAGTAGTTGATTCAAATGATGACTTAGTTGGAATAGTTTCTGAAGGAGATTGTCTTAAGCAGCTCGTAAAAGGTAAATACTTCAATAATCCAAGCCTTGGTGTCTCCATTTCAGAATTTATGGATACCGATGTAAAGACAGTATCTCAAAACCTGAATATTCTTGATGCTGCGCAAATGTTTCTAAGTCTTAGGTTAAGACGATTTCCTGTAGTAGAAGACGGTAAGCTGCTGGGCCAAATAAGTCAAAAAGATATCATGCGAGCTGTTCATAATTTAAAGGATAACACTTGGTAAAGCCTATTAATCTTCGCTTATTTGCTTTTAATAACAAATTGGTATTAATCATAGAAGCATAGTACTTTTGTGGCTGATTTCTAAATGAACGTATGGATATTGTGATTGCGGGAGCAGGAGCTGTGGGCACGCATTTGTCAAGATGGCTTTCTGGAGAATCTCATAACATTAGTCTTGTTGATCAAGATCAAGAAAGACTTGCAAACCTCGATAATAGCATTGATGTGATAACCATTGCAGGAGAGGTAACTGACTATAAAGTATTACTCAAGGCAAAAATTGCTTCGGCAGATCTTTTTATATCGGTAACCTCAAGTGAGGAGGCAAATATACTAAGTGCCATATATGCCAAAAAACTTGGTGCTAAAAAGACTATCGCTCGAATTAGCCAAATGCAATACCTTACTGATACCGAAACGCTGAATTTACATGAGTTGGGTATTGATGAATTAATTTCCCCGGAATCTTTAGCTGCTCGAGAAGTACGCCATTTGGTAAAAGCCAATGCCGCTTCAGAGTCTATTGAATTTGAAAATGGAAAAATCACACTGCTTGGTCTTGATGTAGAAAAAGATGCTACAATAGCGGGAATGAGTTTACAGGAAATTGCCTCACAATACCCCGTTAGAAACTATGTAATGGTAGCTTTAAAGCGAAACCATGAAACCATTATTCCTCAAGGACATACCATAATCGAAGAAGGAGATCATTTGTACATGATTACTCATGCCGAAGGAATGGAGGAAGTGCTGGAAATTACCGGAAGAAAAAAGATACAGGTGAGCACCATTATTATAATGGGCGGTAGTCGAACAGGACGTCACTTAGCTCGTAAACTAAGCAAAGACTTTCACGTAAAACTTATTGAACAAAACGCGGAAAAGTCAAGAGAAATAGCCGCGGATTTTCCGGGCATATTGGTATTGAACTTTGATGGTACCGATGTAGAAAAGCTGGATGAAGAAGGTATTTCAAATACAGACGTATTTGTGGCTGCTACCGGAAACTCTGAGACGAATATTTTGAGTTGCCTTGTGGCTAAGGATCGTGGTGTTAAAAAAACCATTGCCATGGTTGAAAATATTGAATATCAAACTCTTTCCCATAATATTGGAATCGATTCCTTGATTAATAAAAAACTTGCTGCTGCTAATTTTATTTACCGCTACATTCGAAGAGGAGACTTTGTGGCGCTTTCCACAATTCATGGATTGGATGCCGAAGTGATGGAGTACAAGGTAAATACGAATTGTAAAGTGACGCGAAAAAAAATTAAAGATCTTGGCTTGCCTAAAGGAGCGCTTATTGGTGGAATAATACGGGATAACAAGGGAATGATACCAACCGGCAATTTTGAGATAGAAATGGGAGATAGAGTTGTTGTATTTGCAAAGTCTAACTGTGCCAAAAAACTGAGTCGCTATTTCAACTAAGCAAGCACATCTTTTCAATTTTAGAATGATTGCTTCCCTGATGGGAACATTATTGATTCTGGTATCAGGTATGATGGCCATTAGCGTTTTTGTGGCTTTATACTATGGCGAAGATTGGATTAACCTTTTATTAGCTTCGGGGCTTACTGCTGGTGTAGGTGTTGTTTTGCGTTTTATGCGTGATAACAGTAACCGTGATGTACGTAAGCGTGATGGGTTTCTAATTGTGAGTATGGGCTGGTTGCTCATGTCCCTTTTTGGAAGTTTGCCATTTGTGATAGGAGGCGCTATTCCAAATTTTATCGATGCATTTTTTGAAACTGTGAGTGGATTTACCACCACTGGGGCAACAATTCTTACGGACATTGAAGCGATGCCCAAAGCCTTACTCTTTTGGCGAAGCATGACGCATTGGCTTGGAGGGATGGGAATTATTGTATTAACAATTGCTATTTTACCTCTTTTAGGGGTGGGAGGTATGCAGCTTTTTGTAGCTGAATCTCCAGGTGTTACCCCTGATAAAATGCATCCTCGAATTACTGAAACAGCCAAAAGACTTTGGTTGATTTATTTTGCGCTTACCGCAATAGAAGCTTTAATGCTATGGATAGCGGGCATGGGATTATTTGACGCTATAAATCATGCAATGGCAACAATGGCTACAGGAGGTTTTTCAACCAAAAATGCCAGTATTGCTTTCTATGATTCTCCGGCAATTCATTACATCATCACCTTATTTATGTTTTTGGCGGGTGTGAATTTTACCATGCTATACTTTGGTTTTACCGGTAAGGTGGGGCGAATTTTTAAAAATGAAGAATTTAGAGTATATGCATTAAATATGCTCATCATTAGCCTTATCGTTTCTTTTGGGCTGGCTGTGTATGGCAATTATGGAGTAGAGGAAGCCCTACGTAACGGATTTTTCCAGGTGGCATCTATTATTACTACAACGGGCTTTATTACGGATAACTATTTGCTTTGGCCCAATTTCTTAATCATGCTGATTTTTGTGCTGTTCTTCTCAGGAGGCTCTACAGGAAGTACCTCAGGTGGACTGAAAACCATGCGTATAATTGTAATGATAAAAAATAGTTTCTTAGAACTTAGAAGGCAAATTCATCCAACAGCAGTTATTCCGGTGAGATTCAATGGCAAGGCGGTTCCTCAAAGTATTACTAATACCATTGCGGCTTTTGTGCTTATTTATCTAATTATATTTTTTGGAGGCACCTTGGTGATGTCCATGATTGGTCTCGACTTTATGTCGGCTGTGGGCTCTGTAGCTGCCACACTTGGTAATATTGGCCCAGGCTTGGGTAGCGTTGGGCCTGTTGATAATTTTGCGCACATAGTGCCAGAGGGCAAGCTTTTTTTAAGTTTCCTAATGCTCATGGGGCGTCTTGAGCTATTCACGGTTCTCATTCTATTTATGCCTTACTTCTGGCGCAATCGCTAGTCCTATTTCAACATTTCATGTAATAATTTGTATACTGCCTCTATGAGCAGAGGATTTGTAAAAGAAGAAGATCAGGAAGAAGCACCTTTTATTCCACCAAGGGCAGCATTACCAGTAGGGCAGACTAATTATGTTACTGAAAGAGGAATGCGCTTATTAGAAAAAGAAAAAGTGGAACTGGAGCAACAGCGTGCATCAAACAAGCAAGAAAATGATACCGAGCGCAGGCGCACCAATATGGAAATTGATGGCAAGCTTCGACTCTTAAACGAGCGAATATCTTCAGCGAGAATCATAAATATAAATGAACAGCCTAAGGGCGAAGTAAGATTTGGGGCAACTGTAAAATACAGGATCAATAATCGTGAATTTACTGTGACTATAGTTGGTGTAGATGAAGCCAATGTAAAAGAAGGGAGAGTTGCCTTTGTGGCTCCTTTAGTTAAAGCCATGTCTGGCAAAAAAGTAGGAGAGGAGCTAAGTTTTGATATGGGCGGAAAGCAAGTGCCTGTAAAGATTCTTGCGATTAATTACCACATGCAAGGCACAAAAAAAGGGTGACATAAGCCACCCTTTCTGATTTTCGCTAAAGCGAATATTTATTTGATCTCAAGAAGTTCGATATCGAAAACAAGATCTTGACCAGCCAATGGATGGTTAGCATCTACTACAATAGTTTCGTCTTTCACTTCAGCTACAGTAAGTCTCATTTCTTGTCCATCAGGAGTTTGAGAAATTAATCCCATACCTACTTCTGGCTTTACTTCTGGTGGAAGCTGATTTTTTGGTACCTCTTGCATCATTTCCTCACGTCTTTCACCATAAGCTTCAGCACAAGGAATATTTAGGGTTTTCTTTTCGTTCAACTCCATATTTATCATTCCCTTCTCAAACCCTGGAATGAGTTGGCCTTGACCCAAAGTGAATTCAAGTGGTTC
Organism: Bacteroidia bacterium; assembly: GCA_030427285.1. GTDB lineage: Bacteria > Bacteroidota > Bacteroidia > Flavobacteriales > Schleiferiaceae > Owenweeksia. The sequence continues at coordinate 21,072 of JAUHWX010000005.1, read as the reverse complement.
TCTCTCCAATGAGCTGTCAAAAACTTCACCGTTTGTTAGTTTTCCGGTGTAGTGAACCTTCACTGTGTCATTCTCTTTTACCTGACTCATAAAAAATTTTTTTCTCAGTTTTTTAATAATTGAGCTTTGTCAGGCGCAACTACAATGCCTAAGACAAAATTGTGACGCATTGTCACCCTTTTGAGCAAAACAAGAGTTTCAATGAGTTATCGTCAGATTTATACTGTGACGATGAGCATGCGCCCAGACTAATTGAATCTTGTATTTAAATACAGGAATGGGAGCTTTGTACTTACAATACAATTACCACTCAGCCATGAAAAAAATCATTATCACCTTAGTTACGTTGTTTTTTAGTTTGGCCATGTATGCCGGACATGAAAAAGGAGGAGCAATAATTACCTACAAAGCCGTATCCGGCCAACCTTTACAATATGAGGTCACGGTAAAAGCGTTGTACGAAGGAGGAGGCTTTTCGATAAATCCACCAAATTCTACCACCATAAATATTAGCAGTTCATGTTTTACCAATTTTACCCAAAGCCTACCAAGAGTAGGTGTTACCTCTGGAGGAGTTGGTCCTATTTTAGGCGCAGATTATTGTAATCAGGCAGGGCCTTCGTCCAGTTTTTCTGGAATAGCAGAGTATAGAGCTGTAGTTACTTTACCAGCTCATTGTGCAGACATTTTGTTTTATATATCCGCAGGTTTTGGCCGTTTTGATTTTACTCAAAACATTCAAAGCAATTTTGACACACCATATTTTTACGCAAAACTAAATACCACTGTAGGACCAAATAATTCGCCACAAGTGCCTGATTTAGACTTTGCACAAACAGCCTGCTTAAATAAGTCAATTAGTTTGTTTGGTTATACAGATTCTGATGGTGATAGTTTACACTTTGAGCCAACCACACCTCAGAAAAAGTCTGGTTCTACTGTTATAAATTATAGTTGGGCCACAGGTTACTCTCAAAATACCCCGTTAGGCACTACTTCATCCTACAGTATAAATTCAACTACAGGAGTAGTTCAAGCTTCACTAGCCAGTATCGGAAATTTTGTGATCCCGATAAAGTATAAAGAATATAGATATGACCCGGTTATTTCAGCTTCAGTGCTTATAGGAGAAGGGATTTATAATTTGATGATTTCAGGAACCAATGCTTGTACATCAGTTTCTTCAATAAGTATTCAGCATGAATCAGTACCCAATTCTGACTCAATTCAATGTGGTAGTAATAAAATCAGGTTTATTGGCACACGTCAATTATCTCGTGGATCGTTAAGCACTTCTGGTTCTGATATACAAGTGATTTCAAACAGACACGGAAACCTGGCCATAAACTCAGCAATTCTTATTCAGGATAGCATAGTGGAGGTAACTTTGGCGCAAGCGGCACCGCTAAGTGATACCCTAAGTTTAGTGGCCAAAATGGGTACAGATGGAAATGTAATTATTTCAAGATGTGGAACAGAATTGACCGCTTATGATGACACACTTACTTATTACACGGTTGTCGGCATTCTACCTTTGGCTGCTGCCAATCTTAGCAATCAGTTTTTGAGAGTACAATACAATGCAGGAGCATCTATAGGCGATTCACTTTTATGGGATTTTGGTGATGGAACCAGTAGTAATTTATCTTCGGGAAATCATGGTTTTGCTTCACCAGGCACGTATACCGTAAATCTTGTGGCCTTTGGAGTATGCGGTATGTCAGACACTATATCATACACCATTCAGGTTTGTGATTCTATTTCAGCTAATTTCAACTATACACAAGCGGGTGATACCGTGAGTTTCCATTCACTGTCGTCTGCTGGAATAAGCAATTATTATTGGGACTTTGGCGATGGACAAACCGCAACTGGAGACAGTGTGAATCATGTTTATGCAACAGGAGGAACGTATACGGCAGTTCTCACGGTAACAAATGCTTGTGGAGATACAATGGCGGTGAGCAAGACTATTGAAACCTGTTTGCCGCCCCAAGCTTCCTGGACGTATACCGTGGTGAGTACTACTTCAGCAGGAATGACCATAGATTTTGATGGTACAGCCTCCACGAATGCCGTGTCATTTGTGTGGGACTTTGGCGATGGAACAACAGATAATACAACACTTACACCACGCCATGTATACCAAACACCAGGCCTGCATTATTACGTGAAGCTAACGGTTGATAATACATGCCAGCAATCCAGTGCAAAAGGTTTTAAACTAAACGAAATAGGAATAGAGGAACTGGTGGGAGAAGCGAATTTTGAGCTTTACCCCAATCCTGTTGAGGATATTTTGACTATAAGCGTTGGCCAAGACATAGATTTGATAAGTATTAACATTTACGATTTGAAAGGTAAAAAGCTTAGTTCTCAAAACGTAATTCAAGATACGCGCGGGGAGAGAATAGAGTTTTCTGCCCAACACTTGCAATCAGGAAGCTACCTTGTAGAGTTGGAGAATAGAACAGGTGAGACCTATAGAAGAATTATGATAAAGAAATAGGAAGGCTACTCTAATGCAACAAGGTTGTGTTTCAACGCATACAATACTAAGCCTACCCTGGATTTTACATCAAGTTTATCAAAGAGTTTGGCACGATATCCGTCCACTGTTTTTACGCTTAGGCACATAATGTCGGCAATCATTTTGTAGGTATGCTCTGAGCAAGCTAATTCAATAAAACGCATTTCCTGATCCGTGAGGGATACACCCTCATTAGTGGCAAGCTCAGGATGCGTAATCACATTTACCAGTTTGCCAGCTACTTCTTCGGTATAATAATATCCATTATCGGCTATCGAATGCAAAGCTTCTCTAAGCTCATCTGGGTTTACGTCTTTGTTGAGATAGCCGTTTACTCCTGCTTTCAACAATCTGATAAGTGAAGTTTCGTCATCCTTCATCGTAAGGGCCAAAATTCCAATCTTCTTGTTTATTTCACGTAAGGCTTTTGTGGTCTGAAACCCATCCATAATGGGCATACTTACGTCCATAATTACTACATCAGGTACCACATCACCATCATTTATTTGAGCTAAAAACTCTTTGCCATGGCAGGCCTCATTTACTACTTTAAATCGGTCGTCAATTTGATGGATCAGATTAATAAGGCCTTTTCTAAAAAGGCTGTGATCATCAACTACGGTAATATTTAGTGGGGTTGGTTGGCTTGGCATATTGGTTTAGGTTGGTAGATTGATACTTATAAATGTACCCATATTTGGCCGGCTTTCCATATTAAAAGAGGCGCCAATAATCTTACATCTATGTTTAATGTTTTTTAGACCATTGCCTGTACTGTCGTGCAGCAACTTTTGTAGTTTTTCTTTGGGCATACCCACACCGTTGTCCTCTATGCTAAAAACTATTTCTTGAGCTTTTTCTTCAATTCCTATCACCACCTGGTTGGCTTCTGAGTGCTTGAGTATATTGTTTATAGTTTCTTGAAACATGCGATATAGAAAAATAGAGATTTTAGAATCTAGCGAAAGAGCAGTGGGCTTTGGGTGAAAAGTTACTTTGACAAAACCACTTTTATTAATTCGATTTATATCTTTCTCCATCATTGCAATGAGCCCCATACTCTGTACATTTTCATAGTTAAGAGAATTGGATAGTCCGCGTATTTCAGTAATGAGGTGCTGCAAAAGTTGCTTAGACTCGGCAATTTTTTCCACCTCTTCATCACTTGCTGGAGGCGGTAGCATGTTTAGTTGAATTTTTGCCAGTGAGGCTATTTGCCCAATATTGTCGTGTAACTCACGAGCTATGTCGGCCAGTGTTTGCTCACGTATTTCCACTTCACTTTCCAGCAGTGCTTGTTCAAACTGTTGGCGTTCTAACTCAAATCTTAGTTGCGCCTTTTTATAAAGAATAACAAAAAGGATAATAAAAACCGTAAGCACCGAAACCAAGGCTGTACCGGCAATAAGTGGTATGGTGCTATCGGGGTTCATGGGTTGGTAGTTTGGATTTAGCAGCTAAGATTATTGTAGTTAGGTAGCAGCCATATAATACAAAATTAGCGAAATGAAGCAAATCATAGCACCAGTCTGGTACAGGAGAGGGTGACTCGAGCAACAACTTAAAATAACCCAATACAAAAAAAGTAATGGAGTAGAAGAAAAGACTTCCACTGGCAAACCAAAACCAAGCTTGTTTTAGAAGAGGAGTGTTTACAGGGCTTTTTATCATGGAGTAGAAGAGGTAAATAGAACATACAGAAACAAATACGCTAAGTAGTGAAGCGCTTATAGAAGGAAAAGTAAATAGACCTTGATAAAACAGTCCTGTGAGGATAGCTGTCAATGCTAAAGTAAAACCCAATATTAGAATGAAGGCCCTTAATTTATTTGTCAGTGGGATGAGATAATAAAAAAGTAAACCAAAGCAAATATGCTGTATGAATAGAGAAACATGATAAGCAGGGGAGTTTGTATCAACTCTAGCTTGCAGAAATTTTCCGGTGAGTTCTGATATAAAGATTAAAGTTATCATTACTACCAGCACTTTATAAGGCTTTGATAGCTTATTGAAATTAAAAAAACCAACCAAAATAATGGCTAAAAGTAAAAGTGAATAAGCCAAAAAACCCGGAGTAAAGATCACTCCGGGTAAAATAATTAACTCCATCATATTCAGTATATAAGGCACAATTATTTAATGAGGGAATTTTGCGTTGTAATCGTCTATTATATTCTGATTGCATCGGTCAGGGCAGGGATCGAATACATTTCGCAAATTACCAGTTTGAATGGAGTCTCCAATAATTGGTGCCAGAATAGTGGTCAGCCTACGTTTATTCAATGGCATCACATTGTCGTCAATGTCTCTTTTACTCACGGCAAACATTATTATAAACTTATCAGCAGAGGTTGGAGAAGTTCCTGCATCAATGCCTAACAAGGCTTCAAGGTCATCCTTTTTTAATATCAGACCGTTCATTGTGGTTTCATTTCCAGCACTATCTTTTGATTTTAATCTTTGAGAATGCTGATGGTACTGCGCAATCATCTCCTTAGCATCTGTAGTAGGTGCAAGTATTTCATAGGTCAGTTCGTGATCTAGTGCTACATCAAAATAAGCTCCCATAATTTTAAATTTTATTGGTTAAGACTTTAAAAGTAGAGGATTAATCAAATGAATTTGCCACTGCTTTCCATTCTCAGGCATTATCCTCATTTAGGCTACAGGGTTTTTCCTATCGGGCATTCAGGCTTTGTCCTCTTGTCTATGGCATTGGGGTGTATCACCTTTATATCACTTAACCAAAGGGTGTATTGGACCTATAAATGAAGCCCTGATAAAATCTCAAATTATGACCGGAAGCACACCTTTAGATATTTTTATAGGACTGGTATTTATATACCTCACCTATAGTTTATTAGCCACCATTCTTATGGAAATTATAGCCACTAACCTTGGGTTTAGGGCTCGCAACCTCAAGATTGTAGTAATAAGAATGCTATCAGATGAAGAGTTTAAGGGGACTCGCGCAATCAAAGCTTTCATTTCTGGAAAATACATAGGTGAATCCGGCAGTTTGGCCCGTAGCTTTTACAAATCACACATTATTAAAAATCTTAGCAGTGGCTCTTATTTTTCTAAACCTTCAGCTGTCTCACCAGAAATATTTGTGGAAGCTCTAATATCAGTAATTGGTAAAGGCCAAAGAAGTATTGCCGACAATGTAATTGCCTTTTTAAACGATCCCACCCAAAGGGATAAAATTGGAGCCGAAACCTATGACCAGCTAAAATTTTTCTTAGAAGATTCTAATCAAGACTTAGAAAAATTTAAAGAAAGACTTCAGCTATGGTTTAAGGAAATGACAATTCGATCCATCGGCTGGTATAAAAGGAGGGTACAAGTTATTTTATTCGCAATAGGTCTGGTAATATCCACAATTTTCAATGTTGATACTCTGGCTATCACACAAAAGCTTTCTCAAGATGATGAAGCTACAACTCAGCTTGTGCAATTGGCAAATACAGACTCGTATGCCGAATACATAAAGAACCGGCCAGACGACAAACAAAAGCAGATGGATGCCTATAAGACCTTAAGCGCCAAAGCCTTTGAGACTCAGCAAATACTTAGCTTATCACGATGTGATGGTGAAAAGGGCACTTGTACCTATTTCGAGAAGTATTTTTTCGGAGGTTATTCAAATTTTATTGGCTGCCTACTATCGGCCCTCGCAATTTCTTTGGGCGCCCCATTTTGGTATGATCTGTTAAACAAGCTTATGCAGTTTAAAGCTTCTGTGTATCCCAATATTGATGACAAAAAAGACAAATAGCCTTTTGGATTAATGCACTAACCATCTCTTAATTATAAAACAAAGTCTTATGAATTTTTTACAAAATAAAAGATTGAAAGTAGCAGACTTTCAAGACGAACTATCAACTATACAAGGACATATATTGAGACCTCACGGGGGAAACTTTCAAAGCATACTGCATTTAAAATTCACGGGTAGTCAAGCCATTGTTCAAAATCTCATAGGCATGCTGCCTATTACTTCTGCAGCCCAACAACTAAAAGATTCTGAAAGCTACAAGCAAACGGGTGAAAGCCAAACTTTTTATGGGTTGTATCTAAGCTCTAAAGGAGTTTCATTTTTAAACATCAACGGGCTACCAAAATCAGAAGCATTTGAAGATGGAATGGAGAACAGAAATCTGAGAGATCCTGAACTTGAAAACTGGGAAAGTCAATTTCAAAATGATAAGATAGATGCTTTACTGCTCATTGCTGATGATAATATAGAGGACATTTCTGTGGCAATAAAAAGTTTTGAAGACAGCTGGAAAGATGAAATTCAAATCATTGCAATCCAAAAAGGACAAAAGCTGGAAAATGAACATGGCCAGGCAATTGAGCATTTTGGATATGTTGACGGTATCAGTCAGCCCTTGTTTTACTATTCTGATTTTACAGCTATGGATAAAGATGGGGAAGCGCTTCCTATAGCTGAAAAGCATTGGAACCCCGAAGCTTCTCTTTCTTTGGTTTTGGTAAAAGAAGAGGGATACAATGGCTATGGTAGCTTTTTGGTATACCGAAAGCTGGAACAGAATATTAAAAGGTTTAAGGAGCAGGAAGCACTACTTGCCCACAGCTTAGGTCTTACTGGCGATGCTGAGGAAATGGCCGGAGCTATGATGGTAGGAAGATTTGAAAATGGTTTGGCTATTGAAAGGTTGGGTACCGTAATAGATGTAGAAGATCCTAGTTTTGACAACGACTTTAGTTATAAAACTGATCCCGATGCACAGCGCTGTCCTTATCATGCTCATATCCGAAAATCAAATCCAAGAGGCGATAATCTCAGAATATTTGGAATTTCTGATGAGGAAGAGCGTGCTCATAGAATTGTAAGGCGAGGTATTACCTATGATGACATTGGTCGAAATGGCAATTTAAACTTTAAGCCTGAAGGGGGAGTAGGATTACTTTTTCTGTGTTTCCAAAGTTCTATCGAAAATCAATTTGAATTTATTCAGAAAAACTGGGTGAATAATAATGACTTCCCCAAACCTTTTACCGGGATTGACCCCGTAATAGGCCAAGGGCAGAATCGTACGGATTGCAACAACCAAGCAGCTGAACAAAAGTGGAAAGGCATTAATGGAGATAGTTGCCCACAATCCATGAGCGATTTTGTGCGCATGCGCGGGGGAGGTTATTTCTATGCACCCAGTATAACATGTATTCAATCACTTAAAACCAAATAATCATGAAAACCAGACTTAAACTATTTAGCTTAATGATGCTATGCGCTACAATGGCTTTCAGCCAAATTACATTTGACTTCAGTAAAAAATCAGAGTTTGATGTAAGTGAATTTAAAAACTCTATAAAGCCCATCCAGCACGGTGATTTTGCAATTCTCAAAATTGACAATATTAACACGTATAGGTATCAAGTTTTTATAGAAGGGCGAAATATTGATTATGCTACTCCTGTACCATCAGAACTACAAACCCTATTTAGATTACCAAAAGAAGAGGTAACAAGCTCGGCTCAAAAAGCAAAAGTGGGAGCGGGAGATATTGATGCCGCCAACGAAAATATGAAGGATTTGGAGGCTCAGGCGGGTGGTTTTTTTCCTTCAGGAACTCCCGAGGTATTGGCTTTTAAAAAGGTGATGAAAGATTTGGCAGAAGCCTGTGAAGCCTACAGCAAGCTCGCTAGCAAAATGGCAGATGTGAAATTTACCCGAATGGTATTGATAAATTATTCTAAACAAAAATGGAATAAGCAGCGCGAAATGGAAGCCAAGTTACCCCGATTGCTGAATGAAAATAGATTGCGAGAAGATTATTTGGAGTTCGTTTCATACTATACCAGTGTGGAGCACCTATATGCTGAAGCCGAAAGATTGGCAGAAAATTTAAGCAAGGAAACAGAAGAGGTGGAAGAGAAAAATGATAAAGGAAAAAAGGTAAAAAAAATGGTGCCTACAAATGAAGCAAAGTTGGCAAAAACGGCATTGGAAAGAATAAAAGCCGCTGAAAGCTCAATTGATGAGGGCTATCATAAAATTAATGAAGATGACTTTTTGACCTATATAGACGATGTCATTACTCTTCAGGAAGGACTTCGCAACAAGAGTAACTTTGAGGCTTCATCACCTCCCATACAAATGGATGGTGATTATGTAGAAATTAAAGTTGCGATAGTTCCTCTTGAAGTAAATGATTTGCAGCCTATAGAGCAAGCATTTGAGTTCAAAATCGAAATACCAGGTAAAGGAGGATGGAAGGCAGACTTTAGCGTAGGGCCAACACTGTCATTTACAAAAGGTGCTTTGGATCACTCTTTCTTTTTACAGAGAAATAATTTAAAAGACTCTAATGAGGTAATAATGGGATTGGACAGTGCAGGAACTCTGAAGCAGCGAGAGGTAAACGATGCTGTAAGGCCTGGTATTGCAGCAATGATACATGCATACAAGCGGAGCGGACGAGATGTAAACTGGGGTTGGATGCTAGGCGTTGGAGCAGGATTTACCTCAATTGACAATGCAAACTTTAGTCTGTATACCGGCCCTTCGCTGATACTGGGTAAACGTCAAAAATTCATGTTTAGTGGCGGAGTTTCATTTCACCGTGTAGAAAGGCTCAATGAGGCCTACAAACTGGATAATACCTACAGGGTAGCAGATTTTGATGAGGGAGTAACCACCAAGGTGTTGAAACCATCCATTTTTCTAAGTCTTTCTTACGCTATCGGTTCTAGAATAGAAATAAACTGATTATGACCAATTATAAAAATATAAGCACACTTGTGTTGATGCTAGGTTTTGTACAAATGGTTTTTGGTCAAATTAACACCGAAGACTTATCATACTACACAGGAGAAAAGGAATACACTTTATACGGAAGTCTTGTAAAGCGAAATACCTCAACTGCTGGCCAAAAGGTTTTAATAGGGTATCAGTCAGTATACTATGCAGAACTATACAATGAAAAGTTGTACAAAAAAGCCTTCAAGCCATATATTCAGATATTTGTAGAAGGAGAAACCATAGGAGCAACTTCCTTTGCTAATTTCAAAATTGATATTTACGAAAGTGATGATTTTCAGAAGTCTCTTTTTTCAGTGTCATTAGCTAAATCATATGATAGTATTAATGAGCACACGGACGGTGCATTTAGCAACTCATGTTTTGTAAAGGTGACTAAAGATCTACCAGATATATTTTACGTTAAGGTTACTCGAAAATCTAAATTATCTTCGCTAAAAGCAGAATATAAGTTTACTGTCACTCAATAAACGACCATGGCCTACTTTCGTCCACTCTTCATTGGCGTTGATCAATTGCTCAATGCCATAGCCGGGGGCAACCCCGATAATACCATTTCTTCGCGCATTGGGTATTATGCTAAATACGCTGAAGGCAGCCAACAAAAAGTCTGGCAGGCCCTAGAGTGGATAACAGACAAAACCTTTTGGCCACTTGAAGGGCCGGGGCATTCCTACCTGGCCTATCGTGCTGATGCCGGTGAAGACTTTGATGCGGATAAGGCGGGGGTAGGGGTCATTATGACCTTTCTGCTTTCACTGCCATTTCTCCTACTTATAGCCGTTGTGCTTTGGGGAGGCTGGCTACTGGGCTTGGTGAAGCAAATAGAAATTAATAGGGCTGAGGCCATCAGAGGCAGATTGCGAAAAACCGAGAAGATGCTCATTTCTATTCGTGAGGAACTCAAGGAAGAGTGTGAAGATGAACCAAGGTTATTAGATGCAGTTGATAAAACTCTATTAGAAGCAGATAAAACACGTTCATATATCCTTAATTGCCTTAATCAGGTGAAAGAATAAATTTGATACACTTTATTTTCCGGTTCATACTTTTGAGGATATAGCCTTCCGTTTCTACGTTATGACCTGGCACATTAAAAAAAAATACCTGCGCAAATATGGGGGCAGGGATCAAATTTATTTATAAGTGTTGAGGGATCAATCCCATAGTTATTGAGTCACACTACTTTTTATACAAAAGCTTAGTATTCCAGAAAAGAAAAAGTTTTTAAGTTGAGGCTAATTAGGTCAGGTGAAACGGCATAAAAAAATCCTACAATTCTCTCATAGGATCTTTTTGATGGTTTGAAGTTCTAACTTTTATTCAAAAGTATTTATCATTACCATTTCATCAGTGGGTCTGTCATCAGGCTCATCGCCATTATCACACTGGCACTCAGAGGCCAGCAAAACTGAGCCGACCACAAGGGCTGCAATTACATTGTAAGTTTTCATTTTGAATGATTTTGGGTTATACAATTATTGGGCAATGACAGAAAAGTTGGGTATGGATAAAAGCACAACTGAGTAGATAGTATCTTTTGAAGAAAAAATAGCGGACTATTACCTTTAAAAGACTCAAATTCTCAAAATCACCTTAAGCGAACATGCCTCACACTATATAGGTAAGTAAAAATCAGCATCATGGGTCCAAAAACCTGAAAGTTACCGGTTTCAACAAAAAACACGCGCTATTTTATTTTTTAAAAACCTATGGAATTATAGTGTTATACCCGGTTGACTTTAGCCATGGGGTAATAAACTTTGAATATGCAATGTTAAATTGGTATTTTCATTACAACCAAACCAACGCTATGTTATCCTTTGCTCGATTGCACTACTTTATCTTTCTATCCCTTTTTCTTATTATGGCAAAAGGGCAAAGTCATCAGCTTCAGCAGCGTACCTTTCATCATTTAAACAGACAGTTCGGGCTTCCCAGTATGGAGGTAAACTACTTGCTGGAAGATGAGCTTGGCTTTATATGGATGGCTACTAATAATGGATTGTGCCGATATGATGGGCAGGAGTTTAAAGTATGGAAAGCATCAGATTCTATTCAAGGGGGTTTAAAAAGTTCTATTATTATTTCGCTGACTTATGACAAGCGCGGCTGGATTTGGGCCAATACAGAGCATGGAGGATTGAGTGCCCTTGACCCCAAGAGAAACGAATGGTACCATTGGGGATTGGATACTACGATGGCCAATGGTTTTAAATACAATTCACCTGCTACAGTATATTCTGCTGAGGATGGAAGTATCTGGTGCTCTTCTATGTGGTATTTGCATCACATTACCCAAACTGATTCAGGGTTTAGTTTTGAGAGTTATGAAATGGCTCTTTTTCCGGATTTGGAAAAACCACTAATGGTCATTTACGACATCGTGGAGGAGCCAAACTCTGATAATTTGTGGCTGGCTACAGGGCGAGGTCTTGTTGGTTTTAATAAAACAGAGAAACGGTTTTTATACAGCCCTAAGCAATTGGAAAATAATGATCCCGCAGGCATAACACGGCTTTTAATTAGCCAAAAGGGATATTTATATGCAGGCCTATATGACGGGGGAATGGCGCGAATACATGTAGCAGATATTGCGCCAGGCTACGAATTTCAAGCCATGGAAGATGTACCACAGGGATTTGTAAAGCACAGGCCGAGACAAATATCTCAAGCAAAAAGCGGGGAAATTTTTGTAGCCGGACATGGTATTTTCAAATTAGATGAAACCCATAGTACTTACACAACGGAATGGTACTACAAAATTCCAAACTTACCGAATAGTCTGCCCCACAACATTATTAAGCATGTGCTAAAAGATAGAGCCGGAAATTGGTGGGTAGCCTCACATAATGGTGTAGGCGTTTATTATCCCTCGGCTCCTAATTTTCAAGTGATTAATAGTCAAACTTTGGGTGACAAAGGTTTTGACGATCGTATTTATCGCATTTATAAAGATAGCCGCGACTGGCTTTGGTTTGGTGGTGAAGATGGCCTATACGTTCGAAAATCAGAAAATACCACACCACAAAAAATTGTATTAGAAGGTAACCAGCCCGGTGAAGCCGGTTTTTTAGCTGGAATTGATGAGGACTCTAACGGTCACTTATGGGTAGCAGTGGCACCTTATATCTATAATATTAATCCGCTTGACTTATCATTTGAACAAATTAGAGTGGAATATCCGAGACCAGAGTTGAATAATCTTTTTCTCATGAACTTGAAGGTTGATCAGCATGGGACTGTGTTCGTCCCTGGTATTGGTGGAATTCCTTTTTATGAAGGGGCTCAAAAGAGTTGGGATAATTATAAGCCAGCTTATGCCAGTTATTTCTACGGATTTGGTTTTTTGGGCAACCATCACTACGCAACAGCAGATAATGCCTTTCTGTACACCATTAATAGGCAGGAAGCCACCATGGAAATTGTAGATAAAGATGGCTTTGGGAAAGAAAACAAACAGCCGTATTTACAAGGCATTAAAAACTTTATTCTCGAAGACTCTGTGGCATACATATCGCAACAGGAAAGGTTTCTTAGCTATGATTTTCGCACAAATGTGTGGAGCGAATATACGGAAGCAAATGGCCTTCCGGGAGGCCGTTTATTGGGGTTGGCTATAGATACAAAAAGAAAAATATGGTTATCTACTGATCTTGGTATTGCCCGATTTGATCCAATTACTGAGCGTATTGAGATATTGGCACTTGGTGATGACATACCTGTTTCACAGTTTAATAGCAGAGCAGCATGGGCTGGCGATGGTAGAGTTTATTTTGGCTCCAACAATGGAGTGGTTCATTTTAGCGAAGATGCCTTAAAAGGCAACGGTTATTTGTCGCCTGTTTATATTACTGATATTTCCATTTTCAATAAAAGTGTTGCTGTAAGTTCATCTAATGCGAGCGGTGGTATTTCGGTTGCTCCTGAATACTTAAAGAGGCTTACTTTACAACCAAACCAAAATATGGTGAGCCTGCAGTTTGCAGCGCTCAATTACCATGGTGCATCACAAAACAAATATGCCTTCAGGCTTTTAGGCTTTGCAGACGATTGGATAGAGGTTGACCACACTAATGAGGCCACCTTTACCAACCTTGATCCTGGTGAATATCAATTTGAGGTGAAAACTGCAAACAGTAGCGGAAAATGGAGCCCTGAGTTGGCCACATTAATAATTGAAGTATTACCACCATGGTACGAAACGTGGTGGGCTGTATTGCTTTTTGCTTTTGGTGTATTTATGATTGTTTTTTCTATGTGGAGGCTTCGTTTACAAGCAGTGCGCGAAAGAATGCTTGCAGAAACGCGTGTGGAAAAAGCACGTGAAAGTGAGCGTGAGGAATTTCGCAAAAGAAGTGCTGCCGACTTTCACGATGAGGCTGGTAATAAGCTCACCAAGATCAACCTCTTTACTACTTTGGCACGAGAACAGGAAAATGGCAATCCGGAGCTAAATAACTACCTGTTTAAAATTGAACAAAATATTAAAGAGCTTTCTGCCGGAATGCGCGATTTTTTATGGGTAATGGATCCCACTCGCGATTCGCTATTTGATACAATATCACGCTTAAAGACTTTTGGAGAATCTATGTTTGGTGATACGCATACGGAGTTTAGGATTAGCGGTCTTCGCGAGTCTTATCATAAGATACCCCTAAGTATGGATGTTCGCAGAGCCATAATGCAAATTTTTAAAGAAGGAATGAATAACTGCGCCAAGCATGCTTGTGCCAAGTCGCTGGTGCTTCACGTTTCGCTTCAAAATCAAAAGCTAAGCCTATGTCTGGAAGATGATGGAAAAGGCTTTGATCTCAACCTGCAAAAAGAGGGCAGCTACGGCCGTGAAATTATGATGGAAAGAGCCGTGAAAATTGGCGCTAGCCTACAAATTTTAAGCATTCAAGGAAAAGGCACCAAGCTTTGTCTCGATTACAAAATACCCCAAATGAGTAATGCGGCCAGCTGAATTTTAACCCTAAATTGTAATCCATTATGGACAAGGCCAAAGACATAAAAGTGATGATAGTGGAAGATGATGATGAGATTAGGGACTTAATGCACATGATCATCGGCAAGTCTCCAGGGTATAATTGTGTGGCCGCTTTTCGCGATTGTGAGAGTGCCTTAAAGCCAGTAACAGAGGAATTACCGGAAGTAGTGCTGATGGATATCGAACTGCCTGGCATGAACGGAATTGAGGGCATCCGTAAGCTCAAAGAAAAAGTGCCTGAAACAGATTTCATTATGCTTACTATCCGTGATGATGATGAGTCGGTATTTGAATCACTAAAAGCCGGAGCTACAGGCTATCTGCTTAAAGACACTCCTCCGGCCAGATTGCTAGAAGCCATCCGTGAAGTACATGAGGGCGGCTCGCCCATCACACCAAGTGTGGCACGCAGGGTTACCAATTCTTTTCATCCACATTCTGCCTCCCCACTATCGGAGCGCGAAACCGAGGTGCTTGCACGCCTCTGTGAGGGGGAGGCCTACAATACTATTGCTGAGCGTTTTTTCATTAGTGGGCACACCGTGAGGGCGCATATCAAAAATATTTACCGAAAGCTACAGGTAAATTCTCGTGGGGAAGCAGTAAAAACAGCTATAAAGGACAAGCTGATTTGAAAAAAAGGGAAGGTTCGCTTTCTAAAAAATACCTCATTTGCGCAATTGTGAGCTGTCAACTCCCCATCTACTTTTGAGTCAATTAAATACTCAAAAATCAATTACCATGAAAAAATTACAACTTCTAGTACCCGCATTGCTCTTTATGTTTATTAGCACTGCTGCTTGCAGCAAAGATGACAATGACAGCGACATCAATCCAAATAATAATAACAACGGAAATCCAAATAGTAAAATCACCATTACCACTACAAAAAATGGAACCCAGGTGGATGCTACCACTGTAGAATTGATAGACAATACCTTTGTGCCTGCCAACTGGGCAATTACCTCTGCTTACAATTCTATGGCAAACCTTTTTACGCTATCGGTAGCACATGCCGCTGCACAGCCGCAATTTAACCTTAGCCTTATTAAGCAGATGAATGCGTTTTCCGTTGGAAGTTTTAATATAAAAGATGGCCAGCTTGACAATACCGTTTATCGTAATGTGAAGATAAATCCGATGGCGTCATACCTTGCCACCAATGGCACTTTCAAAATCACCAAGATTGAACCGATAGGCAGTGCAGCTGGAATTACTGTCAATTACATTGATGGTAGCTTTAATTTTGACGCGGTAAATCCTGCTGATTCATCGGATGTTATAAAGGTGGAGGCCACCTTTACCGGAGTTTCATCACCCAAAAATTAGCCGGTAAAATATCCCTTGTTTATACCAATACCTTAACCGTGCTATTATTCAAACCCCAATGCTTTGTAAGCTTTGGGGTTTATTTTTATAATCCTGATGAACCTTTAGTGTGAAATGGGAAGGGGAGAAGAGGAGTGGAAAATTCAGCTTGAAGTGGTGCGCTTAAATAAAACCATGAATTCAACCTTGCAAATGCATTACCAGGTTGAATTCATAATAAAACATCAAGCAGCATATTATTTATTGAAAATCCATTTTCTGGCTGTACAAGCTTTGTCCGGATTTATCTACAACAAGAAAAACATAAACCCCATGAGCTAAATCATATAGTTCAAAAATTGGATTTGAAGGGTCTAACTGCTTTTTGTTTATAAGCTTGCCAGCCATATTGTACACCTCTATACTTTGTATTTTTCGCAGTGATTCAGCACTTCCACTCACACAGATTTGATCATATCCATTGCGTACCAATCTTAAGTCTATAAGTGTTTTTTCTGTCAAGCTTACTACCGGACTTGCGTTTTCATTAAAAATAAAGGTTGCTTTTGAGCCACTATTGTGAAACCCACCATTATCTACACCACCGCAAATGAGGTACTTGCCGTTTCCCATAGGCACGGAGCGGGCAGCTATTGTATTGGTTATATAATGAGGTGCAGTAGCAGTCCACAAATTTGTAGTAGGGTCGTAAATTTCTAAAATCTTGGTACCAGGGCCGCCAATACCCAATAGGTCGTTTTGAACCATTGCGGCAACGCGTCCATCGGTCATGGGCATCAAATCAGCTTCTATAATCCGCGAACTCATATCTGTAATCGAAAAATTACCTGTGCTGGGATTATAAATTTCACTAATCCTTGATCCTGTGCCAGCTACCAATACACTGCCATTTGGTAGCGGAGCCATATTGGTTCCTGTTTTATCATCTATCATAAAGGTGGTAGAGCTTGTAGTAAACCCTGTATATTCCACTGCAAAATCGTTTCCACTGGGTTGTGAACCAATGGATAATATTTTTCCATTGTTCATTTGAAAAAGCTGTGGTCGCTCACCACTGGAAACGTGATTGTGTGGTGTTTCTTCTGTCCAGATGCTGCCATCAGCATTACCCTTATAATAATGTTGATAGCGTACTACCAGTATTTCTCCAGTACTGGTTACAATAGCATCGCAATTGGATATAATTGATGGAATCGTACCAACAACTGACCATTTTTCTGTGGCAGGATCAAAGCTTTCTACGTTAAGTACTTGTCCTTGATTTGTGGTTTCTCCGCCAATGGCCAATACTTTTCCACCATTGGTTACTACAGTGGTAAACTTACTTCTGGGAAGCATCAAGCTGTCTGTCATCGACCATTTGCCGGTGGCAGGATCATAAATTTCGCAAGAGCGCTCAATGTGATAAACAGTAGGGCCTAGCGTATTATTTATTCCACCCATCACTAATACTTTTCCATTGGGGAGTGTTTGCACCTCATGTAAAACCCGAGGAACAGCCATGCTGTCGGTGATGAGGATAGCTTGTGAATGTCCGAGAATATTGCACAGCATGAGTGCCAAGATGAATGAAAATGCGTATAAGTTTTTCATAGTTAAGGTTTTTAAGATTATTTGATTACCATCAAATTTCCCGGATTATCTATCATCCCACAATAGCCCAGATGTGGTAAAATTCAAGAGGAAATATTGATTTAAAACTTATGATTTTACAATACAGAATTAAGCGATGTCAGTATTTCACCTCTTTCTACTATTTTTATCAAAACACAGATCAAACGAATCCCCATGAAAAAGATGCTTCTTTTTATACTCTTAGGCCTGGGTATAATTCCCACCACTACTCAAGGCTCACACCTGCTTGGCGGAGAAATCAGATATGAATATATAGGCGACTCTACAGGTACTCCAAGTCATTATATGGTATATGTAAACTTGTACAGACGCTTTGTGGGAGGGGCTCCTTTGCCATCAGGTCTTAATCTAACGGTTAGTTCCGCTTGCCAGGCCAATCAGAACTACACTATGAATAAGTTTTTACCAGCGGGCGCAACTCCGGCAGGGGATGGTGGTCATTTTCCAAAAATGGATGAATGTGTGAGCATAAGCGGGCAAAGCAATCTTTACAGCATTTCTATTCATTCTTATAAAAAGCCTATTGTGCTTTCTGATACTTGCGTGTATACCCTGGCTATTAATGCCGGCTATAGGCATTGGAATGATAATTTGGCCCCATCATCGGGAAACGTAATTTTAAGGACCAGTGTTGATGAATCTTTGGGGCCAAATAGTAGTCCGAGATTTGAGCAAGCTCCGCAAATATATCATTGCATAAACCAAAATGTAACAGCCAATTATACCACTTTAGAAGAAGATAAAGACTCAGTATATTACTCGTTTGTAGCCCCGGAAACAAATACATTTGGTTCGCTTTACGGCTACCAAAATGGTTACTCGGCCAAGCAGCCCATAAGTACCACGGGGGGAGTAATGCTAGATTCTTTAACGGGTGTAGTTACATTTAGCCCTGATGTGCAGCAAAATGTAGCTGTAAAAGTATTGGCTGAAGAGTATAGGTATGATACTCTTGGCAACAGTTGGCTAGCTATTGGTAGTACATCCCGTGAGGTGACATATATAATAGGGGCTACCTGTGCGGCAGTAGCTTCAGATTTTGCCCTTACAAAAGATAGTATTGGTTTTGATAGCACGGCAATCGTGTTTTGTACAGATAGCATTATAAGAATCACTACGGCTCAGCCTTTTTTAGTTTCAAGCCTGGCGGCAGATGGTAGCGACTTTCAGATAGTAGGGGATTCAGCCTTGATTTATCCCATCTATTCAGCTTCATATTTTGACACTATCAATTCATTATATGCAAGGGGCATCCAAATACAACTTCAAAAGCGGGTGCACAAAAATGATACTTTGAAAATACAACCAATTACGGGTAGTGATCAAAACAGCTTGATAAACCATTGCGGATATGAAATCAATAGTGGCGACTCAGTGATGATTTCAGCAATAGATACCTGCGTAAGTGTATCACCGCCATCGGCATTATCTGAAAATGCATTGGCAGGCCTTGTTAAACTTTTTCCAAACCCAGCCACCGATAAAATTGAATTAAGCATTCCCAAAGCATTGTTGGGTAGCATTCATAAAGTGAATGTTCTTAATGTAAGTGGTCAAGTCGTTAAAGAATTAACAGATCCTCAGATTTATGGTGAAATTATTCCGGTGAATGTTTCATCACAAGAAAATGGAATTTATGCCGTGCAGCTCATTCTTAAAGATCAAACGAGTTTGGTGAAGGTTTTTTTGAAGCGGTAGAATAGATTTTTAGCCCATAGCTTAAAGGCTCAGTTGTAATTGCACTAGTTCTTAGATCTGATATTATGCTAATCACACGCGGCCGGAATTCACTTTAAGTTTTTCCTATAATGTAATTGCATTATTCCGCAATCCTGCGGGACAGGTTGTAAATATAGCTTGGGGTTCAGGCGTGGCCCTGATAGCCATCGGGGGCGGAGCCTGAAAGCGGTGGCTTGCCAACCCAAGCTTTGCTTGGCTCATGAGCTTCAAATAAAAATAAACATGCAAGCGAATAACATAGCTGTATGTGATTTTCCTTCTGCAAACGGATTCTCCTTTTTCCGAGGAGTAAATTAAGTTTCAATTTTTTTATAGGTTTAGGCGCGGGCATCCCTTGACGGATTAAAAGGGGAGGAGCAAGGAAGCCGGTTTTAGGAGCGGAGCGAACTTTAACGGCCTGACTGTACAGTAATAACACGGTTTTGAAAGTCCATTTTAGGTTCACTGTAAAATATAAATATATTTGGAAGTACTTAAACTAATGCTTAACAAAATATGCGAACCAAACCTCTTACAAAATCAAGATTCAAACTTGGTTTAGAATGTCCAAACAAACTCTACTATACTGATAAGGCCCAATATCAAAATATCAAAATAACTGATAGTTTCTTGGAGTCATTAGCTCAAGGTGGATTTCAAGTGGAAGAACTAGCTAGAATGCATTTCCCAAATGGAATATTAATTGAAGGCCAAGATGGCAACTACCAGCATTTATGGGAACAAACACAAGAGCTTCTAAAGCAGAAGGATATCATTATTTATGAAGCTGCATTTCTTATAAATGATCTTTTTATCCGAACTGATATTCTGGTGAAAAGAGGTAATAATATTGAGCTTATCGAAGTAAAAGCCAAGTCTTTTGATCCTGGCGATGACTATCAATTTGTTGGAAAAAAAGGGGCATTAGTTAGTAGCTGGAAACCATACCTTTTTGATATTGCTTTCCAAAAGTATGTTATTCAATCATGTTTTCCTGATTGGAAAATCAAGTCCTTTATTATGATGGCTGATAAAACTAAGGAGGCCACTGTTAATGGATTAAATCAGCTGTTTAGAATTAGTAAAAAAGGATCACATCGAACTGGAATTGTTAAGAAGGTAAATTCTCTTGCAGGTACAGGAGCATCTGTTCTGGGAAAGAAAGACGTTACTGAAATTGTAGAAGGGATAGAAAGCAATGAATTTAAGTATTTCGATCACCTGAAATTTTTAGAGGCGGTTGAATCATTCAAAAAATGGTATCAACAAGATACTTATCCAAGCTGGCCGACTTCATATCAATCGTGTAAAGCATGTGAGTTCCAGTGTTCAGAGGAAGAAGAAAAAGGTGGACTGAAATCTGGGTTTAAGGAGTGTTTTGAAGTACAGCATGGTTGGGGTCAATCAGATTTCAACACGCCTAATATTTTGGATATATATAATTTTCGGAAAGGTGGAAAACTCTTTGATGAAGGCAAACTCTTTAAAAAAGACTTAACACAGGAATTAATCGGCTACAAAGAAGATCCTAATAAACTGACTACTTCCCATCGTCAATGGCTTCAAATAGAAAAGGAAGTTAATGGAGATAATATGATCTATGCGGATACCGAAGGCCTAAAGGAAGAAATGAAACTATGGGTTTTTCCTTTGCACTTTATTGACTTTGAAACTAGTGCGGCAGCGTTGCCCTTTAATAAAGGACTGCGACCCTATGAACAGGTGGCTTTTCAATTTTCTCATCATGTACTTTTTGAAGATGGGAGGGTAGAGCATCAGGATGAGTACATTAGTAATCAAGCAGGGGTGTTTCCTAATTTCCATTTTTTAAGAACTCTTAAGGCTGCTCTCATAGGTGATAAGGGTACGATCTTTAGATATTCTCATCATGAAAATACTATCCTTAATGCTATTTACAAGCAACTCTTGAATTCTGAAGAGGATGATAAAGAAGATCTTATAGATTTTATTCAGTCTATATCACACTCTACTCATGGAAATGCTCATAACTGGAGAGGTGATCGAGACATGGTAGATCTTTGGGAAATAGAAAAGAACTACTACTACAACCCTCTT
>JAUHWX010000184.1 GCA_030427285.1 Bacteroidia bacterium | reverse complement strand
TCGGTTGTATCAAATGGGTAGGTAAGCCCATTACTGTGAAGTAGGATCCTTCAATTTTTTCGATGGCCCACATGCCAATCCATTCCTGGATGCCATAAGCTCCTGCTTTGTCAAATGGGCGGTAATGTTTGATGTAGTAGTCTATCTCTTCAATTGTGATTTCTCGAAAATAGACTTTGGTGGTATCGCTGAATACAATTGATTTTTCCTTTGAAAGCAAACAAACTCCGGTAATTACTTCATGGCTGGTGCCTGATAATTTTTGAAGCATTTCGCGGGCGTGTTCTTCATTTTCAGCTTTGGCTAATGATTCGCCTTTGCACCACACTACGGTGTCAGAGGTCAATACAATTTCATTTGGCGCCAATTGGTTTTGAAAAGCCAAGGCTTTCTTTTCGGCTAGATGCTCGGCTATTTCCACGCCATTGAGCGAAGCATCATGATTTTCATTTACCTCCATGGTGCGTACCTCAAAGTCGAAGCCAAGGTCTCGTAATAATTGTTGCCTGCGTGGTGATTTACTAGCGAGGACTAGTTTTTTGTTGGGGGGTAAAAATTGCATGTGGTAAAAGTAGTTAGCATGGATTATAAAACCAGGTGTTTGGAAACGCGCGGCAACGGGGATTACTGACGTATTTCATCAATCATAATGAAACCTGCATTTAACAATCCAAATTTCATTATCGTCAGTTACTCTATAAATGATTCGGTGTTCATCATCAATTCTTCTTGACCAAAAACCACGGTATTTAAATTTTAGAGGTTCGGGCTTTCCAATTCCTTCATACGGAGTTCTTGAAATTTCCTTAATAAGCCTATTTATTCGGGAAACCATTTTCTTATCGGTTTTCTGCCAGTATAGATAGTCCTCCCAGGATTCGTCAACAAAACACAGTTTCATTCTTCCGTCAGTTCTTTAGAAAATGACTGTCCATTTCTAAACTTAGCAATAGCCGAATCTAAGCGTTGTTCATTTTTGGCAGAAGAAAGCTCGTGTTGCGTAGCTTGTAGAGAATTGTATTCCTCAAGTGAGATTACAACCACTCCAGATTCTTTACCTCTGTTGATTATTAAAGTTTCAAAGTTTTGAGTGACTTTATTCAGGTAGCTTTTTATGTCCTTTCTAAATTCTGAGATATTTGTGGAAATCATGGTTTTGCATATTTTGTACAAATATATGTACAAAATATGATACATGTTTAATGGCTTTAGATTGAAGAGTTGGGAAATGCTTGGAGCATCAGGGCTGGAGGTTAAAAAATCATGCGTTTGGAAACGCACGGGAACAAGGGGGAGCTTTGATGTAACGAACCGCCCAGTAAAGCCTGCCCTGCACCTGATACGGGGAGACCCGCTTGGTTTATCCTGAGCCTGACGAAGGGCTGGGTGGTGTGAGAGGTGCACTCCGTTCCTATTTAGGGGCGGAGCCGTCTACTCGATCGGCAGTAGTTAATTTTTCTACTGGTTTGTTAGCTTCTTTAAAATACTGGGATTCGGCTTTAAAGAGTTCGTAATTTTTTGTTTCTCTCATTTCTTTAAAAATTGGAAAAATTTCAAGTCTATCTGTATTTAACTCTTTCCCATCAAGTGTTATAGGAAGCAATTCAAAAAACTCTTCAACCTCTTCTTTAAGGGCATGCAATGCTAATTGAAAGATATTCTTTTTGTCAGAGAAGTCAGCCTTTTGTAATTCAGGTTTAATATCTTCATATTTCCCCTGACGCTTAAGGCATAACCAATGATTTAATTGTGCAACAACTTTGTCCAGAGGGTCCATTTTAGAATCCTTAATTATGAAATAACTTAAACCCTCAGCTATTTCCCATCTTGATTCAAGAATGTTTTCATAAATAATATCAGTAAGCATATCGCCTCTGTTTTTGTCATCAGAATCCAATTTCTTCCATAGTTCTGCGGCAATAAGGATGAACGTTAAGTGAAGTTTACAGATGGTGTTGTCCAGATAATTCTTGTCAAGGTTAATTCTATCCCCAATCTTTAAGTCTTTTGTTAGCGAACTATCGACTTTTGAAATATAAATAGAGTTAATAATACCTCCGTTATGTACATATAAATTTCTTCTTTGATATGCTTCAACGAGTTCATTTTTATGTGGGCTTAAATAGCTCATACTCAACTTAAGCTCATTTTTTAAAGTTTCAATCCAATTTTCGAAACTAGACCTGAGTATATCTTCAATTTTTAAATCGATCAAGTATTTTTCGGCATCTTTAATACTTCCTAAATCTTGAATCTCTTGAAGAGTTAGTGTTTTTTTTGAAATTCCTGAAGCTGAAGGGTTTGATTGATAGAAATAATGGAGTATTTGAGAGAAAAACCATTCTACCGAGCTTAAGACAGAAATTAAGGAATTAGTGTAGAGCAAATCAATATGAGATGATGACTTATTAGCATTATCAAAGTGTTCACTAATATCGATATCTCCAGCTCCTTTGATGGATAGTTTTTTCAATACCAATCCACTTTCATTTGCTTCGACACTTTCAAATTCGACCTCTAGGTTTTCATTATATAATGAAGATATTTGTTCATCTACCTTAATTTTTTCTTCTTTTAGCTTATCTAGTTTCTCATCTTCAATATCCGAAGGGTTTTTTAATTGATTATTTAGTATCCCGGACATTATTAGTGGCGAAATTTTAGAGTTATGCTCTTTAAATTTCTCCAATAATATAGGTTCGATTAAGTCAACAAACTCGCGTAATGCAAGTATGTTCTCATTGAAATTTTTTATTTGTTTGTCAAACATCTTCTTATTACCGCTAACTAGGGACTAACGATATACATCGTTATATCCATTATATAATAATTTTCTCTAAGCCTTATAAACATTGGGAATACCGAAGATGGCGATGGGAACTTTTGATTTTGGGGGTAAAATCAGAAATGGAGAGTACACCAATGGTTGGCAGTCAGTTTTTAAAGCTTTACAATAATAAGAAGAGCCGTCAGAAAAGGGATGTACTTTTCTGATGGCTTTTTAACAATGTATTAAGATGTGTTTTTAGAACTGTGCCTTCAGCGCCAGCGTAAACACCACCATGCTTACAATTCCGGTGAGCATGATTAGCTTCATCAGTATGCTGGCTTTCTTAAAATCTACTTTGGTTTTTGCGGTAAGCACTCTAAAAATGGTGAGAAGGATAGGAAGGTTTACAAACAATAATAAGTAGGCAGAAGACACTACATCGCTTTGAAAAAGATAAACGTTGAAGGTACCGGTAAAGCACAGTAAGACTATCAGCAGAAGCGTAATTACATAGCGGATATAGTTTCGGCCAACAATAATGGCCAGTGTGCGGTAACCTTCCTGGTCATCACCTTCCACATCTTCAGCATCCTTTATTATTTCTCTAATAAAGTTGGTGTAGAATGCAAAACCGGCATAAGCGCTAATCACATAAAATATAGGCTGAATGAGTTCAGCGGTTTCAGGATTGGCTGCAGGGAGCACATCAAAAAGTGCCACTAGAAAAACGGGTAAAGCCGTAAGTAGCGAAACCAAAATGTTGCCGAGCAATACACGCTTTTTGAGGTCGATAGCATAAAGATAAAGCAGAGCGATGGCCACCACGGGCAGCATCCATAAGCTTTGGAAACCTGCTGCTCCAGCTACCAAATAGCCACAAATAATAGCAATTACATTTAGCACACCATAAATCGTCCAGGCACCATTCAGCGTAAGCCCATTCCCAATAGCCATGCGCTCCGGCTTGTTGGTGGTATCTGCTTCTACATCATAAATATCATTGATCACATACCCGGCTGCAGCCAAAGTAATGCTGCACAATACACCCAGAAAAAAGTAGGTGTGATTGAGCACATGGGGCACGTTAAGGCTTTCGATTATAAAAAACCGAATGAGGTATTGCACCAATGCAATAATGGCCAAATTGGGCCAGCGGATTATTTTGAAAAAGGCCAGCATTACCATGAAAAATCTTCGTCCAACATCCAATTATCCTGCAGTTTCAGCGTCTGCTCTATTACATCACGTACACAGCCTTCGCCACCTTTTTTGGGAGAAACATACTGTGCTATTTCTCTAATTTCTGGAACGGCATTAGCTGGTGCAGCGCCAATTCCTGCTGAAAGCATAACGTGATAATCGGGAATATCATCTCCCATGTAAAGAATGTTTTCAGGCTTCAAACCTGTGTGCTCATATACTGCAAGGAAATCTTTCCAGGAGTCCATCTTGTGGCTGGAGCCCATGTAAATGTCAGTTAGCCCCAAGCGCTTTAAAGAAGCTTTTACACCTTCACATTTTCCTCCCGAAATTACCGCTACAATAAATCCCTTTTTTGCGGCAAGCTGCATGGCGTAGCCATCTTTGCTGTTTAAGTTGCGAATAGGTTCGCCATTAGGGCCAATCTGAAAAATGCCGCTGGTGAGTACACCGTCAATGTCAAAAACGAAAGCTTTGATGTGGTGGAGAAGCTCTTTATAATTTTTTGTCATAAGTATCCTGTATGCTTTTGGTAAGCAGTTTATAAATGTCAATAGTTGCCGGGTCGTCCAATAGTTGTAAATGACGATTTATGGTAGCCTCATCATTTCTTATGGCAGGCCCTGTCTGCAAATCCTTTGCTGAGGACTGTTGAAGACTTTTTAGAGCATTTTCAAGCAGGGGCAAAAGTATTCTAAAATCTAAACCTGCTGCATTCATCACTTCCTGGGCTTTGTAATGCAAGTGGTTGCTAAAGTTATGTGCCAACACTGCAGCTAAGTGTAAGTGGGTGCGTTCTTCTGAGTTTACCAGATTCCACTTGGCGCCAATTCTATCAATCACTTTTTTGAGAGCATCAAGTGTGGTTTCATTATTTGCCTCCAGGCAAAAGGGAATGGTAGAAGCATCAATTGCACTATGGCCTTTTAAGCTCATCAGAGGATAAAAAACCGCACGGTGGCTATGTTTTTTGGCTATAGCCGAAAGGGGGGTGGCACCCGAAACATGGGCGATGATAGTATTTGATGGCTCAATCTGTGAGCTCACTTCAGCAATAGCTTCATCATTTACACAGAGTAAAATGAGGTCAAAATGATCGGGGTGTAGATAAACTTCGCTATCAGGACTTTGAGCGTCATTTGTTTTTCGTCCAAACGACTGAACAAGAAAACCCTCAATAGCAAGTGCATGGCTTAGATAAGAGCCTACATTTCCGATACCTATTATTCCAACTTTCTGAATACTTTTCATCATGGCAAAGTTAGAAGGATAAATAGGATAGCATAAGGTTTTGAATCATCGAAGCCTCAGGCAAAGTTTGATTCAACTCAACAACATGTCTACGGTAGGTAAAGAATTTTATCTTTACTGTGTACAATGTGTTGTAAACCCTAATGTCCGGAATATTGAGAAGCTATATCCCAATTTTTTTATTTGTGCTCCTATCTGCTATTGGTTTCAAAACCAATGCAGCCCATCTGGTGGGAGGACATATTAGCTATACCTGTTTAGGTGCTAATAATTATGAGGTTCGTCTTCGGATTTACAGAGATTGTGCTGGTGGAGGAGCAGCTTTTGATGCAACTGCAGCCATCGCCATATACGAAACGAATAACCCGGTTACGCCAGTATCGGTGCTTCGACCAGCTAAAGGGCCAACCATAAATGTACCAGCCAATACCACCGGAAACCCTTGTATAACTCCACCACCCGGACTTTGTACCGAATATGCAGAGTATGTAGCTACGGTTTCACTTCCTCCCATTGCCGGAGGATATGTGTTGTCTCACCAGCGTTGTTGTAGAAATGCTTCAATAAGTAATATCAACGCCAGCGGTGTAGGAAATACCTACACTATATCTATACCGGATATGGATACGACCTGTAATAATTCGGTTGAGTTTACAGGAATTGCACCCATTGTATTGTGTATGAATGAGCCACAGAATGTAAAATTAGACGTACAAGAATTGGATGGCGACTCACTTTATTTTGAGCTTTGTGACATACTTGAGGGTGGAGGTTCTGGTGGAGGTGGATGCTTTTCTACAATACCCAACCCACCTTGCCCACCGCCTTTTACCCCTGTTACTTTTTTACCTCCATACACTAGTAGCAATCCATTGCCAGCGGTGCCCGCCATGGCTGTAGATCCTCAAACAGGGGTTCTTACAGGTACGCCCAATCAAATTGGACAGTACGTTTTTGGCGTTTGTGTGAGTGAATATCGCAATGGCGTTTTTATGAGTACTACACGCTTGGATTATCAGTTTAATGTGACCTCCTGTATTACTAATGTGGTAAGTGATATGATTACTCCTGCTGAAGATCCTGAGATTTTATGTGATGGTCTTACCGTTCAGTTTACCTCAGAAAGTGTAGGAGCCAATAATTTGCTTTGGGATTTTGGAGACCCTTCAACTACGACTGATACATCCACACAAACAAA
>JAUHWX010000183.1 GCA_030427285.1 Bacteroidia bacterium | reverse complement strand
CTCAAACGAAAGCCGAAAAACAAAAACCTAAAGACTGCGCCAGCAGGCTTGTAGGGTTTTGACTTGATAACGGTCTCCCCAGGGATCACGAGCGAAGCGAGTAATCCCTCTTTATAACATTACTCAAACGAAAGCTGAAAAACTAAAAACCTAAAGTCTGCGCCAGCAGGCTCTGTGGATTTTGACTTGCTCAAGGTCTAGCCCAGAGATCATGAGTAAAGCGAGTAAAACTCAGCAAAATCACATCCATGCCAACATTCATGTTATATTAACGTTAACCTTATTCTAAAAACCTTTGTACAAAAAGGGTTTCAGGAGTTTTAAAAAACTTAACCCCCTGAAATACAACCATTACTCACATAAGGAGTCAAAAACAAAGAATTAAATTATTACCACAAAAGGGACTAATCAATAAAAAACACGCGAAAAACTTTAGCTTTGCTGGATGTTTTATATTTTCACGAAAATTTTTAAATCAATAAAAGAGCAATGAAAAAAGCACTTTCTATACTGGCTATCTTTGGATTTGTAGCCTTTGGAACTGTTAATCTTGTAGCACAAGATGGTTCAACCGACACTACTGAACAGCAGACTGAAGGAGCAGATTCTGCAGCCGCTGCTGAAACTGCAACACCCGTTACCGTGGAAACTACCAAAGAAGAAGCCCCTGCTGAAGAGGAAGTGGTAGTGGAGCAATCTTTCCACCAAGTAATTAAGCAGAAGTTTATTGAAGGTGGTCCTTCATTTATGGGTATTGTATTGCTTACACTTATTTTAGGTTTGGCTCTTTGTATTGAGCGTATCATTTACCTTAATATGGCCACTCCAAACTCTAAAAAGCTTCTAGACGATATAGAGACTGCTCTTCAGAGCGGAGGTGTAGAAGCTGCAAAAGAAGTTTGCCGCAACACTCGTGGGCCTGTAGCCAGCATTTTCTACCAAGGTCTTGATCGTATGGATGAAGGTATCGATGTAGTTGAAAAATCAATTATCTCTTACGGATCTGTACAAATGGGTCTTTTGGAAAGAAACATCTCTTGGATTTCTCTTTTCATCGCTCTGGCACCAATGCTTGGTTTCATGGGTACTGTAATTGGTATGATTGGAGCATTTGACGCTATTGAAGCAGCTGGTGATATTTCTCCGTCTCTTGTAGCAGGAGGTATTAAAGTAGCACTTCTTACCACAGTATTCGGTCTTATTGTAGCGATGATTCTTCAAGTATTTTACAACTACATTGTTGCAAAAGTTGACTCTATCGTAAACAAGATGGAAGATTCTTCTATCTCTTTGATCGATCTTTTGATTAAGCACGGTGCAAGCCACAAATAAAATAATAGCATGAACGATACACTGATTAACATCGGAATCTATGCTTCTTATGCGCTAATTGCAGTTGGTATTATTGCCATTCTGATTTTTGGTGTGATGCAGATAGCAGGAAACCCGAAAGCCGCTAAAAGTGCCTTATTCGGCATCGTAGGCCTGGCCGTTATTAGCGGTCTTGCTTACGCGCTTAGCACAGGCTCTGACGCCACTGGCATGTATGCCAAGCTTGACGTTACCGAAGGCTCATCGCACATGGTAGGTGCCGGGCTATACGCCTTTTATATTTTAATGGCCCTAGCTGTGTTATCTATAATTTATGTAGAGATAACCCGTTTATTTAGTAAAAATGGCTAGAAACAAAAGAGCAATACCTGAAATCAACGCTGGCTCAATGGCAGACATCGCGTTCTTGCTTTTGATCTTCTTCCTGGTTACTACCACCATGGACGTTGACTCTGGTATTAGTACTAAATTACCACCCTGGGAACCAGAGCAACTGGAAAACCCTCCCCCCATCAAGCAAAAAAACCTTTTTACCGTTTTGGTAAATGCCAATGATCAATTATTGGTGGAGGATGAGTACGCTGAAATTGAGGACTTGCGTGATTTAGCAAAGAAGTTTTTGGACAATAATGGTAATGGAGAATGCGACTATTGCCAAGGAATTAGAAGCCCACTTTCTTCTGACAGCCCTCAAAAGGCGATTGTTTCTTTGCAGAATGACCGTGGTACCTCATACAAAACTTACATTGCCGTGCAAAACGAACTAGTAGCTGCATACAATGAGTTGCGTAATGAATTGGCACAACGTCAATATGGAAAGAATTTTGATGAGTTAGGCGAAGAACAAGCCAAGCAAGTTCAGGAAGCTTATCCGCAAAAGATATCAGAAGCAGAACCATTAAACTTATAAGTCACTATGTCAAAGTTTAAGAAAAGTACAGGAGGCGGCACACCCGCAATATCTACAGCATCGCTGCCGGATATCGTATTTATGCTTTTGTTTTTCTTTATGGTTACTACTGTAATGCGTGAGGTTACTCTTTTGGTTGACAACTCAAAACCGTTTGCAACTGAAATTAAAAAACTGGAGAAGAAAAACTTAGTAACCTACATATATGTGGGAAAACCTAAAAAGAATCTTCAGGCACAAGTGGGTACCGAGCCACGTATTCAACTAAATGATGCTTTTGCGCGCTTAGGTGAAATACAGCAATATGTGATTGAAGAAAGAAATGCAATTAATGAAGCTGAACGACCCTTGATGACCGTTTCTATCAAAGCTGATGAGAAGGTGAAAATGGGCTTAGTTTCGGATATTAAGCAGGAATTAAGAAAAGCTGAAGCGCTGAAAATCAACTATTCCACTCGTAAGGGAGAGGTTTTTGGAGAGCTTTAAAATTTCTTCATATTAAACAAAAGGCTGTCAACATCTGACGGCCTTTTTTTGTTATATTCAACACCGCAAATATTCTGGATTAAATATTTGCAAATTTGTTTTCTAAAACCCTAAAATTTTAATTATGAAAAAAGGATTATTCTGGATTTGTGCATTGGCAGCAATGCCTGCGTTTGCACAGCAGTCTTCCAAAATTGAGGTGACGCATAGCCAAGTTAACGGCAACGTTTCTCAAGAAGGAAACTACTCTCCTATTAAAAAAGGAACATCAGCAGTAAGCACCAACTTAGGTAAGGCATCTAATGCGTATTCAACTGGTTTTGGCGGAAAAACTTACCTATGGGTGGATCCAAGCCTTAATACTATCACTTTTACCCATAGAAACGATGTTGGACTATTTCCAGCTTTGACAAGTGGACACATTCGTTATGATGTATCCAAAGATGGAGGAGCTACATGGAATGTAGACCAAGGTCCAATTTGGAGCCCAACTGGCGCACAAGGAGCTTTAAATGGCCCCGGACGATATCCACAGGGTGTAATTGTAAATCCTCCCGGAAATACACAACCTGACTCGGCCTATCTTGCATTTTTCTCACCTACACTTAACGGAACAAACAGTTCAGGTTCTTGGGGTGGTCAAGTGTTCGGTACAATTCAATTGGACGGATCAGACTTAAATGTTACTGAATTATCTACAGATCCTGCAGCAGGTATCTTCTTTCAGGTATCGGATGACTTAACTTATGTTACGGATTCACAAATGGTATTTGGCTTAAATCAAGGAGATGATGTTACTACCGGAACGGTTATGTACAACGATACTGTAATTCTTACTAAAGGAAAGTGGAACCCTACCACCAAAATGCTTGATCAGTCGTACATAAAGGCCTATTTCCCTTTTGAAACTGACACAGCCGGTACGGCAGGAAACACAATTTTTGCTGATTGTAAAATTGCATTTTCTCCTGATGGAAGTGTTGGATATATAAGTGGAATAGGATATTTAGATGACGCTAGCATAGCCCCCTACGGAGTATACTCGCCTACAGTTATTAAAACTACAGATGGTGGTAAAACGTGGGGAACTCAAACAGGAGTAAATCTAGACAATCTTGTGATTACTAATCACGGAAACACCCTGTTGGACACACTTTCTGACCTATACCCAACTTGGACTATTGGTGCATTAACCACTGCCTTTGAACATGATTTAGTGGTTGATAAAAATGGTAATCCACACATAGTATGTAATGTGGTTCCTTCTGCAAATAATACACAAACTTCTACTGGAAATACGGGGACCGCATTTTCTGTATATTCTGCACTAAACATGATTGTTGATATTTATTCTACAGATGGAGGAACCTCTTGGGAAGCACATCTTATTGATACTGCAAGTACATTCCGTGGTGAATATGGTCCTGCTGCTGAAGTAGCTGAAGATAATAGACCACAAGTGGCTCGTACTCCAGATGGATCCACACTATTATATGCTTTTGGTGATACGGATTATATCACTTTTGGTACAACTGATAATTTGTATCCAGATGTACATATGAGAAGCCTTGATGTAGATCTTGACAAACTAGGTCCTCTTACCAACATGACCAACAACCCTTCTGACAAAGGATCTGCGAACATGTTCAACCTTCCGCATATTGTATACGCACCTAATGCAAATGGCGAAATACATGCACCGGTAACTGCAACAGCATTTACTAATGATGACCGTTCGCTTGTAACTTCTTCTGTGCAGTTTATTTACTTCGATTTTATGTATAACATGAATGGTATTGGACTTACTGAATTGGATGTTGAAAAAGGATCCGTTTCTTCTATCTATCCAAACCCTGCATCGAATAACGCGTGGATGGAGTATAGCGTAAAAGTACCTGGGGAATATACCATCCAGATTACCAGTGTTACTGGTGTAGTTGTAAAATCTATTGACCTAGGAAACATAGGCAGTGGAAACTTTAAGCAGCAGATAGGTACTGAAGAACTTACTAATGGAGTATACGTAGTGACCCTAAGAAGCGGTGACTATGCATCTTCTCAAAGAATGGTGATTCAGAAATAATATTCCTAACGGAATTTAAATTTCCAAAGCCTCTTCAGTTCTGCTGAGGGGGCTTTTTTTTGCCGTATCAAATATCTTCTTCAAAGCCATCAACGCTACTGCAAACACCAATAGCATTGGCAGGGTGATAGCCCAGTTTACATTATCTCCAAGCATACTTTCATTGTCATAGGGAAGCTCAAGAAAATATACTCCCAAAATAATCGCACCATTATTAATCAGGTGAAGAATGATTGGGGCCCAAATAGAACCACTCCACTCCTTTATATATCCTAAAACTACCCCAAGAGCCATTATGGAAAGAAAAGCGTAAAACTGCTGATGCAGGAGAGCAAACAAAAAGGCAGTGATCCAAACCGCTAGGTGCATTCCTCCAACGCCTCTTTTCATAACTCGTTGAATAACCCCTCTAAACAAAAGCTCCTCACCCACGGCCGGTAATATAGCCATCACCAAAAAGGAAAAACCAAATTGCCACACATTGTCCATTACTAAAAACTGTCTCATTTGAGCATCCATTGCAGATTCTGCGCTGTCCAACATGTCTTTAATAAAATACAAAGCTTCGGGCCATGAAATAGCTGCAGTAAAACGATACAACAAGTCAGACACTGCATTTGCTCCCAGAGATAGTACTACCAAAAGCAAGACCACTAGAGTAGGTTTTGGAAAATTATTAACCCTTAAATACCGCCTTGGCTTGTTTGAGAATAAATAGGCGGACATCAATGCTGGAACCACAAATGTACCTGTGGCTGCAAACAGCTGAAGGAACTTTAGAATGCCGACATTACCACTTGTGATGGAACTAATATTTTCCATAAGCTCCATAAATGAGATAGGAAAAAACAGGGGTACCAAAACCACTCCAATAAAAGAGAACACCATTGACCCTGCCATACCCAGCAGCACAACGATCATGAATTGAAACCCGCCACTCTTCTCGCTAAATACTCCTTTCATCTTCCTGTTATCTATTTCGTAATTTTGCCAAAAATAAGATTATCCGTGGTTAAGATTGGAGATATAGAAGTTGGTGAGTTCCCGTTGCTTTTGGCACCTATGGAAGATGTGAGTGACCCTCCCTTTCGTGCTCTTTGCAAAAAGCATGGAGCAGATGTAATGTATACAGAATTTATTTCCAGCGAAGGCCTGATTCGAGATGCTGCCAAAAGCGTGCAGAAGCTTGACATTTTTGAATACGAGCGACCAGTAGGTATACAAATATTTGGAAACGAAATTTCATCTATGCGAGAAGCCGCTGCTATTACCGAAGAGGCAAACCCTGATATAATTGACATCAACTACGGTTGCCCGGTAAAAAATGTAGCTTGTAAAGGGGCCGGTGCTGGCATCTTGCAGGACATCCCCAAGATGGTGAGTATGACAGCCGAAATAGTAAAAGCTGTAAACAAACCTGTAACAGTAAAAACTCGTTTAGGCTGGGATGAAAACACTAAATACATTGTGGAGGTTGCTGAACGTCTTCAGGATGTAGGTATAAAAGCTATTTCCATACATGGACGCACGCGCAAGCAGATGTACAAGGGTGAAGCCGATTGGAGTTTGATATCCGCAGTAAAAAACAATCCCCGCATGCACATTCCTGTGTTTGGCAATGGCGATGTAGATTCCCCT
>JAUHWX010000182.1 GCA_030427285.1 Bacteroidia bacterium | reverse complement strand
GTAACCGGCTGTTTATTAATACAATATAAACATCCGGTTATTTTATTTTTAAGATTAGCTGTAGCTGCCTGCAATTATCTATTTTCGAAAACTAAAGACTTGAGCTCGTAGCTTATGAAAACACTTTATCTGGTAAGGCATGCAAAATCATCATGGAAGGTAGAAGGTTTGCAGGACATGGACAGGCCGCTAAAGGGCAGAGGAGTAAGGGATGCGTATAATACTTCCGAATGGCTCTTGAAGCAAGGTTTTAAACCTGAGCATATAGTTTCTAGCCCTGCTACCCGGGCATTGCATACAGCCATTATTTTTTCTAAAAACCTTAACCTACCAGTAAATGATATTCATCTTGAGGCTGAAATTTATCATGCCGGATCTAAGGAATTGATGAGTATAGTTCGCGGATTGGATGATGATTATTCTTCAGTAATGCTTTTTGGGCACAACCCTACAATTACTGATTTTGTAAATAAATGCATCAATCATCGTATAGATAATGTGCCTACCACAGGGGTAGCCTGCTTGCGCTTTGACGCAAAAAAATGGAAAGATTTGGACAAGAAAGCCGAGCTCGTATTTTTTGACTATCCGAAAAGAAGAAGAGACAATTGAGAAAGCCAAAACCAACGATAATTGCCAGAGATGTAAGCTGGCTATTGTTTAATGAAAGAGTATTGCAAGAGGCTCTTGATAAATCAAATCCACTTGTAGAAAGACTCCGTTTTCTTGGAATTTTTTCCAGCAATATGGATGAGTTCTTTCGTGTAAGATACGCCAGTATAAAACGCCTTAGTCAACTTAGCGACACGCCTAAAAAACGGCTGGGAGATACAGCTCCCAGTGACTTATTGGAGGAGATTTCAAGGAAAGTAGTGTATTTACAATCTGAGGCACAACGGGTAAATGATATGCTTCTAGGTGAGCTGGAAGAAAATGGGATTGAGTTTGTAGATGAAAAATCATTGACTGCCGGTCAAAAGGAATATGTACACAAGGTGTTTATCGATAAGATTAGCCCAACCATTTTTACACTGATACTGGCTGATAAAAAAAATGTACCCGAACTAAAGGATAAGTCTATTTATTTGGCCATTAAGCTTATTAAAGAAGCAGAGCCTGAAGATCCACAATATGCCTTGATCGAAGTTCCATCTGAATTGGTAGGTCGTTTTTGGGAATTGCCCAAATATGGAAACCATTATGTGATGTACCTGGAGGATGTGATTCGTTATAACTTGGAGTACATTTTCTTTACCTACGAGTTTGACAGAATAGAGGCCCACACCGTAAAAATTACCCGAGATGCGGAGCTTGATTTGGATGATGATGTATCCAAAGGATTTCTAGAGAAAATGAGTAAGTCGGTAAAGCAGCGTAGAATTGGCGAGCCAGTTCGATTTGTTTACGACAAAACTATTTCATCTGATATGCTTCAGTTTTTGATGCAGCGGATGGATTTGGACAGCTATGATAGCTTGATTCCCGGTGGGCGATATCACAATAAAAAGGACTATATCAAATTTCCAAATATTGGAGATAAAAAACTGGATTTCGAATCGCTTCCAGCCCTTCAGCACCCTGATCTGGACATGGATAGAAGTATCTTGAATGTGATTCGCAAAAAGGATGTTCTTCTGTTTATGCCGTATCACAGCTTCTCTTACCTGATAAGAACTTTGCGTGAAGCCGCCATTGACCCCAATGTGGTAAGTATTCAAACCACATTGTACCGATTAGCAGATAAATCACGTGTGATTAGTGCCTTGGTGAATGCGGCCAAAAATGGAAAGCAGGTAACCGTGGTAATTGAGCTTAGAGCCCGTTTTGATGAGGAGGCTAACATTAAATGGACACAAGAACTGCAAACAGAAGGTGTGACCGTAATTTTTGGTGTACCAGGACTGAAGGTGCACAGTAAGCTTTTCCTTATTACCAGAAAAGAAGGAGGCGCCTTGAGGCGTTACGCGAGCATTGGTACCGGAAACTTCAATGAGTCTACATCAAAGCTTTATACAGACTATCACTTGCTTACTTCCAACAAAGAAATTTGTAGTGAAGTTGATAAGGTATTCAGCTTTTTACAAAGCAATTATAAGCGCTTTAAGTACAATCACCTCTTTGTTTCTCCTCATGGTACACGCAAGTCTTTTTTACGACTCATAGAACGCGAAATAAGTCATGCCAAGCGTGGAGCACCAGCCGGTATTACGCTAAAGCTAAATAGTCTTTGCGATGTGAAGCTTATCGAAAAATTATATGAAGCGAGCAGCTATGGTGTAAAAATAAGGTTGATCATACGAGGAATTTGTTCGCTGGTGCCTGGTGTAAAAGGCATGAGTGAAAATATAGAAGCCATTAGCATAATCGATCGCTTTTTGGAGCATTCACGTGTTATGATCTTTGAAAATGGAGGAACCCCTGCATATTTTATATCTTCAGCAGATTGGATGCCGCGAAATCTGGATTACCGTGTGGAAATCACAGTGCCCGTTTATGAAGATAGCATTAAGCGACAGCTGCGAGACCACATGGAAATTATTTGGAAAGACAACGTAAAGAGTCGTTGGCACAATGAGGCTCAGGATAATGAGTATAGAACTATTAAAGGGCCAAAAATCCGTTCGCAGTATGCCTTGTATGAATACGTGAAAACCCAGCAAAAGAGAGGATAGTGAAAGTTCATAAAATAGCAGGAATAGATATTGGGTCCAACTCCGTACGATTGCTTGTGAGCAACGTTATTGCAGATAAAAAAGTTACCCTATTTAAAAAATCATCGCTCACACGTTTGCCTATTCGCTTAGGCGCGGATGCCTTTAGCAGTGGCAAAATCAGCAAGAAGAATATGCAGAAGCTGGTGACGGGCATGCAGGCTTATGCACGCATTATGGAGGTGCATGAAGTGGAGATGTACCGCGCCTGTGCCACTTCCGCGTTACGTGAATCTACTAATGGTAAGCAGGTGGTAAAGGAAGTTTTTGAAAAAACCGGGATTGACATTGAGCTGATTGACGGAAAAGAAGAGGCCAAGATTATTTTCAATTCTGATATGATTGAGAGTATTCGCGACCTTGAAGACAGCTTCCTGTATATTGATGTAGGAGGTGGTAGCACTGAACTCACCTTATTTTACAAGGATGAAATTATAGCCAGCCGTTCCTTCAAAATTGGAACTATTCGTTTATTGAAAGGAATGGTGACCAAAGAAAACTGGGATGAAATGAAGGCCTGGATAAAGGAAAACACCAAAGGAATTAGCGATATTCTTATGGTGGGTTCAGGTGGTAATATCAACCGGACTTTCAAACTTTCGGGTAGAAATATGGGACATCCTTTAGATATAGCCTACATCGAAAATACATATGAATTACTTCAAAAGTTTACCCCACAGGAAAGAATGGTGAAGTTTGACTTAAACCCTGATAGGGCGGACGTAATTACCCATGCACTTAAGATTTATAAGTCAGCCATGAACTGGGCAAAATCGGAAAGAATGCTGGTGCCTAAACGAGGTTTGGCTGATGGAATGGTGCGTCATCTTTACAAGGAAAATATCCTTGGGGATAATTGATATAAATTTTATCAATTGAAATATTTTTTCAATAATATAAATTGATTTTATCTTTGTCACCGAAAATAAAATTAACACCAAAATATATTTGACATGGCTGTATTAACAGTAACTGACGCAGAATTTAAAAAGGAATTAGAAGGAAATAAAAAGGTAGTGGTAAAGTATTATGCCGACTGGTGTGGTAGCTGCCGTTTGTTTTCACCAAAGTATAAAAGAGTGAGCAATGAAGACGATCTTCAGGATGTGGTTTTCCTAGAGGTAGATGCTGAGAAAAATCCAGAAGCGCGCAAAGCGGCAGGAGTGGACAACCTTCCATTTTTGGCAGCTTTCAAAGACGGTGAATTAGTAGAAGGAAGTGCAGGAAGTAAAGAGGAGTATTTGCGTTCACTTATCGCAAAATTGAACTAGTATGAAATTAGGAGCCATCCGAAAACTACTGAGCGTAGATATTGAAACGCTTCAAAAGGCAGAGGAAGATTTAGCTGAAGAACGTGCTCTTTCCATTGAAGTGGAAGGTGATGATGAAGGCGAAAAGCTAACACACATCTTTGGCGCCATTTGGATAAAAGAACAAGTGGCAAGTGGAGCCATGGATGAAAAATCAGCATTGCGGGCTTTCACCCAAAAGGTGCGGAATTCTATAAGTTAGAGAGAAGTTTAGCAAAAGTAAAAAGGGAGCCAATTGGCTCCCTTTTTTGTGCGATATATGGTAGTCTATTTTATGAAATATTGGAAACCCAGAAAAATACCAGGATTAGTGCTATTATAGTCATTGTGGTAGTTTTCAAATCGTTCACCAAAATCAATATTCAGTTTAATGTAAACCTGAGCTTTTGGAGTTATCGCATATTGATATTTCAAAGAGGTAAGTACCGAGTTGCCGGCTATGGTATTTTCACTATTGAAGAAGATATTTTTTTCATTCACAAAAGTGCGTGATGTGTGGGTATAATTAAAATCAAGCAACAGGAAATTTTCAGTATTGAACTGATAACTGGCACCTAAGCTGGCTTTATAGGCAGTAAGGTTGAACCGTGGTATATCTTCATCAACATTGCTCCCTTTTTGCAAGCCAATTGCAGGGTATACGGAAATCTTATCGTTGAATTTGAGTGAGGCCGTATAGTTAAAATAGAACAATCGATTGGTATTCAACCAGTCGTCATAGCTCCCATAGCCATCATCAGCCGGCAAAATAATACCTGCCGTAATGAGTGATGATTTGAAAAAGTTTTTTCCGTTAAAAAGTTGATAACCAATGTGTAGATCAATATCCTCGAATGAGGTGTAAAAATCTCCCAGGTTACTAAAGGGAATATTGAAGCCGAAGTTGAACTTTTCGATGGCAAACTCACCTCCAAGGTTTACCCTCCATTGGTCGGGGCCAAAAAGTCCTGAACTGTTGCTGGCAATTATTCCCGCATTAAAATCTAGTTTGGTATAAAGCTGTGTGGGGTCGGCAGCATTAAAGAATTCTTGAGTTTCAGTTTGCTGAGCTTTGGCCAATGAGCAAAAGGAGATCAAGAGGGATGTGGCAATTAGTTTTTTCATGTTGTGAGGGTTTTTTAGTTGATCAAATGTAAAGTTTTGACAAAAGCAAAAATGTTAAAAAGCGATACTAATCTTAACTGTCAGGCTCTGAACTTAATTTCACTCTCTTGCGCGCTGCGTTCAGCATATCTTTCCAACACCTTTAGACAAAGTAAATCTTCCATCATTTTATCCTGAAAACGAGCAACATGCTGGTTGGCATTTTTGATGATTTTTTTAGCTTCATCAGTGTGTTTTGAGTAGTATTCTATTTTCTCACCCAAATCATCGTAAGGGGAATTTACCTCTACATAGTGAACACCAGCTTGCAGTACACCTTCCATAAACCATGTTTCATAACGGGGCTTGGGCATAAAACACAGAGAGTTGGAAGACATTACCCATTTAAGGTTGGTGGCTACATCATTGCCTTCAGGGCAAAAAATGATTTTATATTTCAACTGCTCTTCTATTGGGAGTTGATCCTTTTGCCAAGGCACGTCTTCTATGGGTTTGTTGGTTTGGCCCACATTACAGAGCGGATGATTCCATATTTTTTCAATCATCTCTCTCCGCAAAGCCCTGTAGGCACCACCTCGCCATACCATCATATCCTTTTTCTCGGTGTATGGAATAGTATCATTTACCCATTTAAAATGCCTCCTTTTATTGAGCTTAAAAAGAATGGAGTTTTCATTTCCATTTCCAATGGGACGGGCCTTAAATAAAGTAGGGTAAGCGTTTATGTGCGTATCATCACCAAAATGATAGGCAAAACGGGTATCTTTTTTAAAGTAATGTAAAAACTCTTTTAGGTCTAAAAAGTATGCGGTGCCTTTTCCTCTTTTTACATCCTTTACAGCAGTAGCTTCTTTAGGAATCGGAAACTTATTTTGAACTTTAAAATAGTAATCCAACCGAGCATCTAGTTCCTTCTGATCGCAAGTTTTTTCAAAGCGTTTTAGCTGACCATATTTCCATCTAAAGAAGAAGTAGGGCAGAGCATTATAAATAAAACTTTTGGTGTAATACAGTGCGTTCATGAAATACCAAGGGCAAGATTTTTACAGAATTCAAATCTACTATCCATTTTCAAATAGGGAATTGTAAGCAATAAAAAATCCGATTGAAAAGTATCTCAATCGGATTCCATGATTATTTTCTCACCTCAAAAAACTACACGTGCTTTAGGGCACTTTCGTAATCTGGCTCCTGACCAATTTCAGGCACCTGCTCAGAGTACTGCACGGTTCCCTTTTCATCGGCTACAATTACCACGCGGCTCATCAATCCTTCAAAAGCACCATCGGTGATTTGGGTATGATAACCTTCATCAAATTGATTAAAACGGTAATC
>JAUHWX010000181.1 GCA_030427285.1 Bacteroidia bacterium | reverse complement strand
AATAATGTGCTGAATAATGCCTTTTTGGAAGCAAGCAATTTGTTCATCGTGACTTGCATTTGCATCACAATTATCAAATAGTGGCGGTTGATCAGCATCGGTAAAAGCGATTGCATCTTTGTGCTCGGCTTTGGTAGGAGTTTCAACTGAGGCTTTCTCTTCCTGCGTTTTATCACAAGAATAAAGCGTCATAGCCGCCAGCATGGGCAGAAGAGCCAAATAAGCCCATTTAAAATGTCTGTTCGTTTTCGATTTGTAAATCATGGTAATACGTGTTTTAATTAAACTTGAATTAAAAAATGGAGTGGCAGTTCCCGCGGCCAACGGGAAATTGAGTTCATTGCCAAATGCACTGCTCAGCAGGAGGTGTGCATACTCTTCACGTGATGTTTTTTCTACAGCTTCTTCATCCGCCAGGCACTCATGTGTTTGCCTTAGCTCTTTGGCCAGCAGGTGTATAAATGGGTTGAACCAGGCGAGTGCCGTAATAATTTGAAAGTAGAGATTATCCAGTCCGTGCCATTGGCGAACATGCACTTGCTCGTGCCTTATAATTGTATCTATGTCTTTATGCCCTTTTAGCGAAAGCGGAATAATGATGCTTCGGAAAAAGGTATAGGCACTGGAAATATTGGATGAATAATAGATGTTGCCGCTTTTCTCAACTGCCTTTCTTTTTATATGAATTGCTTTGGCGAGTCCTGTTGCAAGGAGCAGAGCCATGATTGAGAATCCTGCAAAATAGGAGAGAAGCAGCCAGTTGGTGGAGTGGGCAGTTTCTTCAATTGGTGTAGATGTGGTGTTCAGAAT
Source organism: Bacteroidia bacterium (assembly GCA_030427285.1). Taxonomy (GTDB): domain Bacteria; phylum Bacteroidota; class Bacteroidia; order Flavobacteriales; family Schleiferiaceae; genus Owenweeksia. The sequence continues at coordinate 5,657 of JAUHWX010000181.1, read as the reverse complement.
AATTTCTTCCAGCTGAAAAGTGGCGAGAGCGGGCGCAACGCTATTGGTAAACTGTGGTGCAATCAAAGGAATGATAAACGATATCAAGGGAATGGAAAGCAGCAAGCAACGGTTTCCGGCAAAAAAGCTAAAGCGCTTGAATACCAAGATGTAGAGCAGGTAGAGCAATCCGGAGAAAGCTATGAAGCGGATGATGAGGAGCGTATTCATGATTCCTTATTGTTTTCGATTATTTTCAGAATGTCATCAAGCTCTTTGGTGTCGAGCTGTTTCTTTTTTACAAAAAAGGAAACCATATTGCTGAATGAACCTTCAAAGTAGCCACTCATCAGGTTGTCCATTTTGTATTTGCTGTATTCTTCTTTAGTAATAAGAGGGTGATAGCGGTGCGATTTTCCGTGTGAGGTGTGACCTACCATTTCCTTCTGTACCAAAATCCTAACGATGGTAGAAACGGTATTGTAGGCAGGCTTAGGAGTGGGCATTTCTGCAATGATGTCTTTCACAAAACCACCATCCAGTTCCCACAGGATTTGCATTATCTCTTCTTCTGCTTTTGTTAGCTCCTTGATTTCCATACTTTAAATATTTTGCTGGAGCTAATGTAACTAAAATTTTAGTTTAAACTAATTTTTTAGTTTGAAAGTTTGTTTTCCCGGGCTGACGTAGCGAACGGGGATGGTGAATCTAACGCGGCTAGGCTTGGTGCCAAGAAGCGGGGAGTGATAAACTTTAATTTGGAAATAACACGCATTGCTTCATCGTCCAGAAGATGTGCAAGCGGTTTCATAGTATCGGGAAGATCTATATTAGTACTGCGTTCAACTTGAACCTGGGAAACATCCGCATTTTCATTTATAACTAGCGATACATAAACTTTGGCGGCAAATGTGGAGTCTTTTAGCTCTTTGGGAATTTTAACCTTCTTCTTAATAAAATCAGAGACCTCTCTATTCATGCATTCAATCTGTTCTTCAGGAGTTACACCCCGGCACCCTTTATATATAGGTAGGATTTGTGGGGGGCTTGGACCACCAACTATTTCACAAGGGCCTTCAATTCTATAGCTGTCAATTATTTCGCTTGGTATGCTATCCGCTAAAACTTGTGCAAGTGAGTCTGAATCTGATAGATCCAGTTGGCCAAAACTCATTGTGGTGCTAAAAAGAAGAGATAGTATAATTGCGTAGCGCATCATGCCCGAGTTAGTATTCAGAGTTCAAACGTGAATTTACTCTTTTCCTGATATAATAGTATTGTAAACGTATGTCTCCCCGAGAAACCTGTCCTGAGCCTGACGAAGGGGAGTCGAGGGGGTAATTAAAAGCAGTGTTGTTGGTCCTCGACTCCGCTCGGACTGACTGGGTGCCGCTTGTCCTCCGCTGGCGGAGGTGCCCGTAGGGCGGAGGTGGATAAAAGAAAAAGCCCTGTCAGAGTTCCAAACTCTGACAGGGCTCAATTAAAAACTTTTAACTATACATGGCAGAAAGCCGTTCAACTTTCTGCCTTATAACTTTTAACCTTTAACGTCCAACCTTCCTAGTCTCTACTTCCCATCAGCAGCATTACATAGTAAGCCAACTGAGTGATAGAAGCCAAAGCAGCTACCAAATAAGTATTGGCGGCAGCGTTAAGAGCATCTTTTGCTTGTGCGTGCTCACTTGGGGTGGCGGTACCGGTAGTTTCCAGCCAAACCAAGGCACGGTTACTCGCGTCATATTCCACCGGAAGGGTAACTACAGTAAATAATGTAATGGCTCCTTGAAGAAAAATCATCGTCCATAAAACGGTGTCCAACGGAAATAGGTTTACAAAGGCAGAACCTAAAATCATTAATAGGAAAACAATACCCATTGCTTTGGAGCTAAAGCTCACGATAGGCACCATGGCCGAACGGAATTGCAACCAACTGTAAGCGGTAGCATGTTGCACAGCGTGTCCACATTCGTGAGCGGCAACGGCAGCAGCGGCAATGTTGCGCTGTTCGTAAACTGCTTCACTAAGGTTTACAGTTTTGTTTGCAGGATTGTAATGGTCGGTAAGCTGGCCGGGAGTAGAAATCACGCGTACATCGTGAATATTATTATCAGCCAACATTTTTTCGGCAATCTCGCGGCCGCTCAGCCCGTTGGCCAAACCAACTTCGCTATATTTTTTAAACTTACTCTTTAGGCGCATTTGTACTATAAAGCCAATCGCCATAAAAGCCAAGAGAATAATTATCATCGTTCAGATTGTTTTAAAATTTACTGGTGTAAAAATATCAAATTGCGTGCCCCTTCAATTGCTTTATAAATAATAGTTTTACCCAAAATAACAGTTATGGCCTATAAAAAACCACTGATCTTAGTTTGTAACGATGACGGAATCACAGCACCGGGCATTCGCCATTTGGTGGAAACCATGAACGAACTAGGTGAAGTAGTGGTAGTTGCGCCTGATGGGCCACAGTCCGGGATGGGGCATGCCATCACCATCAATGGTATTTTGCGCTGTGATGAAATAAAAATTGAAGAAGGACCACAGACAGAATATAGCTGTACAGGTACACCTGTAGACTGTGTCAAGCTGGCAGTAAATGTGGTGCTCGATCGCAAGCCGGACTTAGTGGTGTCGGGTATCAATCACGGAAGTAATTCTTCCATCAACGTGATTTATTCAGGAACGATGTCGGCAGCGGTAGAAGGCTCTTTGGAGGGAATTCCATCTATCGGTTTTTCACTTTCTGACTTTAGCTGGGAAGCGAATTTTAAACCTGCACAAAAATATATTAAGGAAATAGCGGCCAAAACTCTAAAGGAAGGTTTGCCCTATGGCACTTGCCTCAACGTGAATATTCCCAAGCATACCGGTGAAGAGTACAAAGGTGTAAAAGTGTGTCGTCAGGCAAAAGCCAACTGGGAAGAGGAGTTTGACTCTCGCACCGATCCGCGTGGCCGAAATTACTACTGGCTTACCGGCAAGTTTGTAGATTATGACAAAGGGCAGGACACCGATGAGTGGGCGCTGGCCAATTATTACATTTCAGTGGTTCCCGTAAATAGTGATATTACCGCCCACCATCTTATCAATGAATTAAACGATTGGGATTTGTAGCCCAATATTTGCAATTGCCTTTTCGTTAGTTTAAAAAATCACACATACATGTTCAAAAATCTTTCGCCACAGTGGCTGCTGGGTTTAGTCATCGGTTTGTTGATGCCACTGCTCGGAATTTTATTAATGATAGAATCCCGCCCAGAGTTGGTGGGCATTCAGCGTTTTGAAGGTGACATCATCAAGCAGGTAAATGTGCAGATTATCACCCTTGGGATGATCATCAATGCAGGTCTGTTTTTCCTAAGTCTTAAGTTTGATAAAGAAGAAATCGGGCGCGGCATACTCTCCATCAGTGTGGTTTATTTGGTGGTGATTTTTATCTACAGGTTTCTGTTATAATCTTTTTCGCCTTAATGATTTAAGGTGCCCCTCAGGGGCTAATTTTATAGTTTCAAAATATACTTGTGAAATACTACATCATAGCCGGAGAAGCCAGTGGCGACCTACACGGTGCCAACCTAATGCGTGAGCTTGCAGCCCAGGATGCTCAGGCCGATTTTCGCTTTTGGGGTGGTGATCGCATGCAGGCCGTGGGTGGTTTGCTGCGCAAGCATTACCGCGATTTGGCTTTTATGGGTTTTGTAGAAGTGGTGCTCAATATCCGCACGATAGTGAGCAACCTTAAGTTTTGCAAAGAAGATATTAAGGCTTACAAGCCCGATGCGCTTATCCTTATTGATTACCCTGGTTTTAATATGCGAATTGCCGAATGGGCAAAGAAAGAAGGCATCAAGGTGATTTATTATATCTCACCACAAATTTGGGCCTGGAAGCAAAACAGAGTGCACAAGCTAAAGCGCGATGTGGACAGAATGCTTTGTATTCTTCCCTTCGAAAAAGACTTTTATGCACGTTTTGATATGGAGGTTGATTTCGTGGGACATCCACTTATTGACGCCATCGAAAGACGTGAAAACCTTATGCCCGAAGAGCATAAAAAAGATTTGGGCCTTGACCCAAACAAACCTGTGATTGCCATTCTTCCCGGAAGCCGAAAGCAGGAAATACAAAGTATGTTGCCTACCATGCTAAAGGCCGGGCGCAAGTTTAAAGATCACCAATTGGTGTTGGCCATGGCGCCATCTCAGGATTTACATTTTTACAAAAAAGTAGCCGACCTAAAAGATGTGGCTACCCTTTCGGGGAAAACATACGATTTATTTGAAATTGCCGATGCCGCATTGGTAACTTCAGGCACGGCAACTTTAGAAGCAGCACTTTTTGAAGTTCCAGAAGTGGTGTGCTACAAAGGCAATTGGATTTCTTACCACATTGCCCGTCAGTTGATCAAAGTGAATTATATCTCTTTGGTAAACCTGATTGCCGATAAGGAAGTGGTGAAGGAAATGATACAGGCCGATATGAATGTTGCCAAGCTTCAAAAGGAGCTGGAAAAGTGCATTAGCAACAAGGGCTATTTTACCGAAGAGTACAAAAAGCTAAAAGAGCTACTCGGTGGACCAGGAGCTTCGCAAAGGGCGGCTAAGATTATTGTGGAAGAGGTTGGAGCGTAGCATGAAGTTTATTCTCATCATATTAATAAGTGTTATGTCCTTAACAAGTTCTTTGGGACAGGATATAACAGGTTATTTAGTGATGGTAAAAGGAATGACTGGTGTTTACCATGAAAATGGGAAGTATGCTATTACTAAAGAAGTGGGAGAAATGGATTTCAAGTATGATTCCGTTGACTACTATGGTTATACAAATGAAGACTACTATTTTTTTGCTTCGTATAAAGGTAAGTGGGGAATTGTTGATTCAGAAAATAGAGAGATTGTTCCATTCGAATATGAGTTTGTCACTAAAACACCATATAATAACCCTAAGAATATTTTTGTTGCCCAGAAGAAGGGAAGGCTTGGAACTGTAAATCTAAATAACCAAGTTGTTATTCCACTACAATATGATGCTATAACTGGTGATTGGTGCGAGTGGGGGCCTCATGGTCACTTTGCTAGTAAAGAGGGAAAGTTTGGTTTAATTAGCCCTAATGGCGTAGTTGTAGTTCCAGTTGAATTTGATGGTCTCGCTTGGTACTTTAATAAGTATGTATTGGTAAGAAAAGGAAACAAATACGGTGTGATGAATCTTAAAAGCGAATTCATAGTGCCATTAGAGTATGATTTAATTTATGTTGATTACAACTTTTGGGCTACGACTGATCAGAATAAGTTTATGGCAAAGAAGAATGGAGATTGGAAGTACTTTAATGAGGAGGGTAAAATTATCACCCATCCCGAGGGTGAAAATGAGGTGATTACCGATTTTTCTTGGGTGCCGGCTGATAAACTGGAAGGAAGCCCATGTTTAATTTGGGCAAAATAATTTAAATGAAACTCAAACTACTCATATTAACTCTTTTTCTCACACCATCGCTTTGGGCCTTGGATGTGAAAATCCGTTTGTTTTCTACCGATAATTTGACTTCGGCTACCATAATTCCTGATACGGGAGCGTATTATCTTATTGCTTTGGATGATAAGCTTCGTCCGATTGATACCGTGCTGGATGTATTTCAGGAAGAGGAAAACCGTAAACTTTCCATCATCAGATAT
>JAUHWX010000180.1 GCA_030427285.1 Bacteroidia bacterium | reverse complement strand
AAGCAACATCCCGATAACGGTGTTGCGATCCATTCCTTTATTTTCCATGCTTATTTAGCTTTTGAAGCCGTTATTGCAGCTTCAACAAATTTTACGAATAATGGGTGCGGATTAGCCACTGTACTCTTATACTCAGGGTGAAACTGTACTCCCATAAACCAAGGATGAGCAGGTATTTCCACAATCTCTACCAGTCCCAAATCAGGATTTTTACCGGTAGCAATCATTCCATTGTCCTCAAAGTCTTTGAGGTATTGATTATTAAATTCATAGCGATGCCTGTGACGTTCGCTAATGGTTTTTCTTCTGTAAGCTCCAAAAGCTAACGTGCCTTCCTTCAACTCGCAGTCGCAAGCTCCCAGCCGCATAGTGCCACCCATATCCTCCACCTTCTTTTGTTCTTCCATTAATGAAATTACAGGGTATGGACATTCTTTATTCATTTCTGTAGAATTGGCATCGTCCCACTTCAGCACATTGCGAGCAAACTCTATTACTGCCGCCTGCATACCCAAGCAAATACCAAAAAATGGAACATTGTTTTCGCGAGCATAACGGATAGTTTCCAGCTTACCTTCGAAGCCTCGCTCACCAAATCCAGGCGCTACTAAAAGACCATCCAGTCCATTAAAATGCTTTTCGGTAGTATCAGTAGAAAGGCTTTCAGAGTGTATCCAGCGTATGTTTACTTTACACTCGTTAGCTGCCCCAGCGTGAATAAATGATTCTACAATCGATTTATATGAATCGTGAAGTTCAACATACTTTCCTACCAAACCGATGGTTACCTCAGATTTTGGATAGCGCAACTTGTATAAGAAGTCCTTCCAATTTACCAAATCCAAATTGTCTTCAATTGGTAAGTCCAATTTCTTAAGAACCACTTCATCCAACTTCTGATTACGCATCAAGATTGGCACAGCATAAATTGTTTCTGCATCCAAAGATTCAATCACTGAATCCTTCTTTACGTTACAAAACAAGGCCAGCTTGCGCTTAATATCCTCACCTAAAGCATGTTCAGATCGGCACACCAAAATATCCGGTTGTACCCCAGATTCCTGCAAGCTCTTTACAGAGTGCTGCGTGGGCTTAGTTTTCAATTCACCGGTTGCAGCAAGCATTGGTACAAGAGTAAGGTGAATTACCAGACAATCTTCGCCCAACTCCCATTTAAGTTGACGCACAGTTTCTATATAAGGCAGCGCCTCAATATCTCCTACTGTACCGCCTATCTCGGTGATTACTATTTCAAATTCGCCAGTATTTCCTAGCTTTTTGATTCTATTTTTTATTTCATCTGTGATGTGAGGAATTACCTGAACGGTTTTCCCAAGAAAATCTCCCCTACGTTCTTTTTCAATAACCGATTGATATACTCTACCGGTAGTTACATTATTAGCTTGAGAAGTAGGACGATTTAAGAAACGCTCGTAATGACCAAGGTCAAGATCAGTTTCTGCACCATCATTGGTCACATAGCATTCCCCGTGTTCATAAGGATTTAAGGTACCTGGATCAATATTGATATACGGATCCAATTTCTGAATGGTTACACTATAACCTCTTGATTGTAAGAGGGTAGCTAATGAAGCCGAAATGATTCCCTTTCCTAGTGAAGAGGTCACTCCTCCTGTTACGAAAATGTACTTTGTAGATGGCATATTTTACTTTGTCCCGGGTTTGCAAAAACGGGGCAAAGCTAAGAATAAAAGCCCTATAAAGATGGCAAATACAGTGAGGAGTTTTGCTGTTTTTAACACAGGAAAGTCTTCAGCTTCCTGTAGGTTTAAATCAGCTCATTGATGATATCCTCAATTTGAACACCTTCGGCCTCGGCTTTATAATTTTTTACCATACGATGACGAAGAACGGGTTTAGCTACAGCTATCACATCTTCTTTGTCTGGCGAATATTTACCCTTTAAGGCAGCATGGCACTTAGCTCCAAGTATAAGGTATTGAGAAGCACGTGGGCCAGCTCCCCAAGCTATGTATTCGTTTGTAATATTTTTAGCTTTTTGGCCATTAGGACGAGAAGAGCTACTCAACTCCACAGCATATTCATATACACTATCAGTAACAGGAATTCTTCTTATCAACTTTTGAAAATCAATAATTTCCTGCTTTGTTAAAACCTCATTCACTTTGGTATCAATACCACTAGTGGTAGCTTTTACGATTTGAAGTTCTTCTTCAAAAGTAGGATAGCCTACTTCTATGTTAAACATAAAGCGGTCAAGCTGAGCTTCCGGCAAGGGATAAGTTCCCTCCTGCTCAATAGGATTTTGAGTAGCTAAAACAAAGAAAGGATCAGCCATAGGGTAAGTTTGTCCGGCTGCGGTAACCGAGCGTTCCTGCATGGCTTCCAGTAGTGCCGATTGTGTTTTTGGTGGTGTGCGGTTTATCTCATCTGCCAATACTATATTGGCAAATAAGGGCCCTTTTACAAATTTAAAATTTCGACTTTCATCCAAAATCTCAGCTCCTACAATATCAGAAGGCATGAGATCGGGGGTAAATTGAATTCTATTAAAACTTAGACCCAAAGCCTGAGCAGTGGTGTTTACCAAAAGTGTTTTAGCCAGACCTGGAACCCCTACCAAAAGAGAGTGCCCCTTACTAAAAATGGATAAAATAAGAAGATCTACAACATCTTCCTGACCAACAATTACTTTTCCTATTTCCTTTTTTAGTTCACTGTATTTTTTACACAAAAAATCTACTGCTTGGGCATCATTCATGTTATTCGACATATTGAGACTGTTTTATCCAGTGGCGCTTAAACTCGCAATCAAGGTAATCATTGTTAACTCTTACGTAAGTAGTTTTAAGCTTTTCTTCGATCCACTTTTGGGTAATCTTATTTTTCTTTTCCTGCAGGGCAATCATCTGTATTCGCTGATAGTCGGTCTTCAAATCTGCCCGGTGGGGTTCTGATTTGGAGTTTAGCTGTATCAGGCGGTATCCCTCTTTATCATCTGGTGTTCTAAAAAAAGACGGCTCTGAAATTCGACCTTTTTCCATATTTTCAATGGTATAGAAAACAGATTTATCAAGCTGTCCTATTTCCCACTTAGAGTCACCCGTATACTGCGCATTTATCGCAATTCCCCCATTTTGCTTTGAGTCTTCATCATCTGATATCTTTCCAGCGGCCTCACCAAAAGTCACCTCCTTATTTAAAATAGCCGTGCGAACACTGTCTAAATAATTTTTTGTTTTATCAAGGTTTTCGGCAGAAATCTTTGGCTTAATCAATATGTGTCGAAGATCTAACTCTTCACCTCTCCTTTTTAGCAACTGCACTATGTGATAGCCATATTCCGTTTTGAAAGGTTTTGAAATTTCACCTTCTGTGAGATTAAAAGCTACCGCTTCAAACTCTTTTACAAACTGCCCGCGCTTAATGCCTTCGTACTTTCCACCATTTTTTGCCGATCCAGGATCTTCAGAATACAGAACCGCCATTGTGCTAAAAGATGAACCATCTTCTACACGCTGCTTTATTTCATTTAGCCGAGTAATTGCTGCTTCAATGGCTTCTGGTCCCGCTACAGGATACTTCACTATCTGTGCATATTCCACCTCTGAGTTTATTAGAGGCAAGCTATCATGGGGTATGCTTTTATAAAAGTTTCTCACCTCCGTTGGTGTAATTTCCACCTCTGCCGTAATCTGGCCCAACATTCGTTGTGCTATCATTTGGCTTTCTACAAAAGGGTACATCTCTTCTTTTATTTCAACAATGGTTTTATCATAGTATTGCTCTAGTTTTTGACGGCTTCCTATCTGTTGCACAAACACTTCAATTCTTCGATCAATAGTACCGTTTATTTCATCCTCAGTTACAACTACACTATCCACTTCAGCTTGGTGTAAAAGCAGTTTTTCAAAAAGTAATTCTTCAAAAATATTACAAGGATCAAGCTGTTCTGGCTGCACCCCTTGCTGATTTTTTAAGCTACTTATCTGCTGATCAACATCAGATTTCATAACGATATTTTTACCTACCACGGCCACCACTCCATCTATCAATTGCGGCTGTCCATAAGCGTTTCCGGCTAGTGCCAAAATTAAAATTGCAAAAAACTTCTTCATTTAATAAACTTCAAATTCCTTCTTGTCCAACGCGTCCTCCAGCAGGTTTTGCTCAAGAGTATTGATAATGTCAAGCTTGCGCTTATTAATCAAAATATTCTTAATGATTTCTCTGGAGTACGGTAATGGAGCTTTATCACCTCGGAGTCTGTACTCCTTTATCTCCAACAAGTAAACATTGGTGGAGTCTTTAAATTGCGTAAGTCCTGTATTTTTTATGAAAGCCTCCTTATTCTCATTTGGCAATGGAATTTGTTTTCGCAATGCATCATACGAAATCCAGGTACTATCCCGAAGCGAAAACTTATAGGCATATTTTAATGCATAATCATAAAACTCAGCTTCATCTTTTTCTCTGCTTGAATAAAACCACTTGATGGCTTCATTCAGTTTTGGCGCTTCTAAGTTGATTGCCGCATAATCTACGCGAACTATATTTTCTTTTAGCACAAAATCATTTGTACCACTCTTATAGCTGTTTTTTACTGCTTGCAGTGAAATATTTGTGTCTAGGTTTTGTGAAATATATTGCTGTCGATAAGCAAATTTTAACAGATCATTACGGTACTCTTCTATTTGCTTTTCAAAGTTTTTTTGACTTTCCGTAAGGTTATATTCAGCCTTCAGTATCATCAACTGATCCTTAGCCCACACATTGATATAGTTCTGTAAAAACGCCAAACTGTCTGATTCAGAAAGTCCCTCCGGCATCAATCCTTCAATATCCTCTTCGTAGAGATAACGATCATATACCCTGGCCAATGTGGTTTTGCTTTGCATGTCAGAACCACTGGCATCAAAAAACTGACAGGAGGAAACCCAAAAGATCCCTCCTGCCAATAGTATCAATTTCGATATTTTCCTAGCTTTCTGATTCAAGCTCTTCCACTACTTTTTCGAGTACGCTATCATTCACCTTTACCTCGTACTTCGCTTTTAAATCTTTTATCCACTGTTCTTCAAGATAATTTTGATAATCATTGATTACCAAACCGCGAGCCTCTTCATATGTTTTACCCCCTGGAGGTAATATTTCGTTGATACCCACTACAAAGAAACGACCATCTATTTCTACAGGCTTTGAGTAACCAACAACCTTCTCAACATTATCAACTACTTTGTTCTTACCAGCTTCGTAGGTGCTGCTATCAATTTTTACATTTAGTTCAGATTCCACATTTAACTCAGCCTGAACCTTTGCCATTGGGATACCTTTCTTAAGCAATTTGGTAGCTTTTTTTGCCACTTTTGCTGAAGCTGCGTCAATCACATAAGCTGCGTAGCGTTCCTTCCACTGATACTTATCAGTATGTGCATTGTAGTATTCTATCAGACCAGTAGAGTCAGTAACTGATTTTCTCCAAACCTTTTGCTCCGTCAGATCAAAGAGTAATATTCCTTCAAAATATTCACGGCTTAATAACCTATACTCCGGATATTTTTTAGCCAATCTGCCTTTTTCATAGTCAATAATTTGCTCTTCAGTATACACTTTGTAATTTTTGCTGAGTACACTTGCCAGAGACGCACCTTTTTCTGCTCCTTGATGAGCTGAAAATGCGGTAATTAAATCTTCCACTGTATACTTTCTATTGGCAAACTCAAACACCACTTTATCCGCGCTTTTTATTTTACCAGGCTTATAATCGCGAGTCAGATAGGAATCATCAATTTGGCTAAAAGCTATTTTCATAACCTTTGGGTACTCTCTATAATTGTACTCTTTTTTTAGCTTTTTGATAATGCTCATGCGGCTTTGCTGCGAGCGCTCATCCTTTTCTACTTTTGTTTTAATATCGTCAAGAGCCACTTCTTTTTCCGGTATTCCCAATCGACTTCCTAATTGGATAATATGCCAGCCTACCTCGGTTTTTACAGGCTTGGTATAGTCTCCTTCATTTTTTAAACTAAATGCAGCATCTTCAAACTCGATGTACATCTTGTTTATTCCAAATGGAAACATCGCTCCTCCATTTTTTGCGGTAGATTTATCCTCGCTGTACTGCTTGGCTAATGTCGCAAAATCGCCACCGGCTTGAAGCTCTTCATATATTTCATTGATTTTCTTTTCAGCTGCAGTTTTTTGCTCTGGTGTAGATTTATCGTTAGAGATAATTAAAATATGGTTTACAATGATTTCACCTCTGGCCTCTCGCTGATCTATTTTTTTGATTAGATGATATCCAAAGCGGGTTTTGATCGGCCCTACCATTTCGCCTTCATCCGCTGTATATACCGCTTCTTCAAAAGGATATACCATATTAAAAACCGTAAAATACCCTAAGTCTCCACCTTTTTTAGCCGAATAGGTATCTGCTGAAAACTGCTTTGCCATTTCAGAAAAGCTTGCACCTTTTTCAATTTTGTTTTTGATACTCATTATTTCAGCGTAAGCTTTTGCTGTATCCTC
>JAUHWX010000179.1 GCA_030427285.1 Bacteroidia bacterium | reverse complement strand
CGTTGGCCAATTCCAGAGTGCCTCTTTCTGGAAACAGCCAGGTTTTTGACAAGCGCATAAATAGCGTTTACGCTATTGCCAATTTGGCCTACCGCACTTCTCTATATTTAGATTTGAATGTGAGAAACGATTGGAGTAGCACATTGCCAGAAGACAATAACTCTTTTGCATACTACTCGGCTTCATTGAGCTATGTGCTTTCTAATATGATAAGTATGCCCGAAGGCACTTATGCCAAACTACGGGTGAGTGCCGCCAGTGTTGGTAATGATACAGACCCTTATCAATTGGCAAACACCTTTCAGTTTAATCAAAACTACGGTTCCGACTTTCGGGTAACGAATGAGTCAGTATTAAAAAATGCTAACCTTAAGCCTGAGCGACTAAATGCTTACGAAGTAGGTGCTGAAGTTTGGGTATTGGATAATCGCGTACAAATGGATGTAGCTGCTTATCAAAACACTAGTGTCAACCAAATCATTGGCCGCCCAGTGTCTTCAGCTTCTGGTTACACCAATGTGATTGAAAATGGTGGTGAAGTAAGAACCAGAGGTTTGGAAGCCATGGTTCGTGGTAAAATTATCAATGGAAGAGACTTCCAATGGTTAGGTACGGTTAACTTTTCCACTTTTAGAAGTGTGGTAACAAAACTCCCTGAAGGTGTAGACCAGTTTGTAACTGGAACGGCTAGCGTATTTGCCGGAAACGGTGGTGCCAATACTGTATTTTACATCGCCTCGGAAGGTGGCCAGGTTGGCGATATGTACGGAACCGGTTTTGTAGAAGTTGATGGCCAGATTTTGTACAATGAAAATGGACTTCCTGTACAAGACCCAGCGCTGCGCCTACTTGGAAACTACAATCCTGACTTCACTATTGGATTCGGCACCGAGTTCCGATACAAATTTGTTTCACTTTCTGTATTGTTTGACTGGCGCAAAGGAGGAACTATTGTATCCCGAACCAAAGCTTTGGGAAGCACATCTGGAGTTTTGCAAGAAACTCTTGAAGGAAGGGAAACCGGAGTTGTAGGAGATGGTGTAATGAATGTGGGTACGGATGACAATCCGATTTATGTAACAAATACAACTGCAGCGCCAGCGAGCCAATTTTACAATAGCTTTTATGACCGAGGAAATGAGGAGAGCGCTCTTTATGATGCATCGTATGTAAAGCTACGCCAGGTGAGCCTGTACTTCAATATGCCATCCAAGTTTGTGAAGAGGATTGGTTTTGAAAAAATACAAATTGGTTTGATTGGCAGCAATCTATTCCTGTGGACTGAGAACCCACACTTTGACCCCGAGCTAAATGCCTTTCAGGAGCAAAATATCACATACGGTGTGGAAGATATGAGCTACCCATCTACCAGAAGTTTTGGTATTAGTTTGAAAACACAGTTTTAATTCCCCGCTCCCAAGGAGAGGGGTGGCCGAACGAAAGTGAGGTCGGGGTGTGGCTTTGTTTCCATGCCATACTTGGCCAACATATTTGAAGAGCCACCATAAAAAATTTTAAGAAAAAACAATGAAAAAAACAATATACACCCTCAGCCTAATAAGCCTCATCACCTGGGGCTGCACCAAGGACTTTGATAAAATAAACAAGAACCCAAACGGTCCTGAGAATATCAGTCCTCAATTCCTGCTTTCTAATATTATTTGGGAAGTAGCAGACCGAAATACTTACGACCAGGGATTTATCCTGGCCAGCTACCTGGTACAGCAATCAGCTAGTGTAGAATTTGAAAGAATTGATCGCTACGAAATGGGATCCAATAGTGAATACTGGGACGCATTATATCGCCTATTGGCAGATATTCAATCTATGAAAGAAGTGGAAGGAACAAATGAGGCTTATGCTGCCGTGGGCGACATTATGAGTTGCTTTATTTACTCACAGCTTACTGATATGTGGGCTGACGTGCCCTACACTGAGGCGACACAAGCTAAAACCGGAAATTTCACACCGAAATATGACAGTCAGGAAGAAATCTACACCAATCCACAAACCGGACTTATAGCAGTACTTAAAAATGCTGCCGATGTTTTAGCAAACACAAACTCACCTATTTCAGGAGACATCATGTTCAACAATGATTTAGGGCAATGGACACGTTTTGCTAACTCTCTGCGTGTTCGCTACCTGATGCGTATGAGCAAGCGTTTTGCTCAGTATCCTGCTTTACAAAGTGAGCTGCAAAGCATTGTAGATGGAGGGAAGATAATGCTGGGGAATCCGGATAATGCTGTAGTACCTTACCTGGCCTCTGCCCCCAATCAGTTTCCGTTGTTCAATGCTTCACAAGGTGGCTATCAGGAGCACCGCATGACCCAAACAGCCGATTCTATTCTCACCTTGTGGGATGACCCTCGTGTAGCGGTGCTTTACAAGCCAACTCAAAAAAGTGTTACCGATGGAAACCCTGAATATAAAGGTTTACTTAACGGCCAAAGCCGGGAAACTATTGCTTCTCAAAACATTGACCTCAATGACATCTCCCTGTACGGGGCTATTTTTAGAGATCAGCCTGATGGTGTGGATGCTCAAATCATGCAATACGCTGAGCTGCAATTTGCTTTAGCAGAAGCAGCCGAAAAAGGTTTCATCTCTGGAAGTGCCCAAGCTTATTATCAAGCGGGTGTTGAGGCCAGTTTTGAATATTATGATGTGGAAGTACCTGCAGACTATTTTTCCAGAGCTTCTGTAATGCTTGATGGCACCAACAACCTCAATCGTATTCTAACCCAAAAGTGGTTAGCTCTTTTTAACTGCGGCCATGAAGCTTGGTTTAGCGTTCGCAGAACAGGTATTCCAAATCTAAAGCCTGGCCCTGACAACCTGAATGGAGGAAAGTATCCGGTGAGATATTTTTACCCGGAAAGTGAACAGGCAACCAATAGCAAAAACTACCAAAATGCCATTCAAGAAATTGGAGGGGATAACATAAATAGTAAAGGTTGGTGGGAGAAGTAAAAGTTTGCTCTTATTTTTTCTAAATCATGAGGCTGCTTGACAAGGCAGCCTTACTTTTTGCTAATCTCTTATTTTGTTGTGAACATAATCCAAACATCCCTTACCCTTAGATTATCATCACTTTACAGCTTAACAAAGCTTTTTGCCATATATAAACAGGAGATTCTGTTATATACTTACTCATCAGAGAGTTTGCTTATCTGCGTTAACAAAAAGCCCTTATTTTCTGCGGACAGATATTTGGTAATCTATTAAACTTATCAAGCCTCTCTTGTGATTATAAAAATTGTCTCCAGAACAGACTCCACTGCAGATCGCAGTCTAAAAGTATTTAAGACTGGGTACCATCAAGTTCTCTCGAAGCATTGTTCAATCCCTGTAAAATGGATTATTTATATTTTGCATTCGCTTATGAAAATCTCAAAAACTTGTATTCCCACAGCTTTTTTACTTCTGCTATTTATATCATTTTGTGCTAAGGCTCAGCCCCAGACACAAGCTAAATTTCGGTATGATCACATTATACTGTTTACAACCGATATATACTTGAAGGATAGCCTTGACAGAATATTTACGCCAGCTCAAAAGTTGACCACAAAACACACAAAACAAGGAACCATCGGTCATTACTACCTATTTTACAATACCTATATCGAGCTGCTTTATCTGGAAGATTCGGCTGTAGCAAAAAATAATGCTGTTAAGTTTGGGAGCAACTACTTATCTCGCTGGAAACCTGATGGACATGCCACCGCCATTGGCTTTGGCCTTATGGCAAAATTTCATTCAAAGGCTGCTGCGAGTAATAACTTTCATAAATATTACAGCGGAGACTCACCTGGCAGTGAATATTATTTAATGTCTGTGTACAACAAGGATTCAACACAACCCTTCTTATATATCTCAATGCCACATCGAGGTTATGAGTCCATAAACTCAATTCAAGAGATTTCGCAGCGGCCACAAGAAATACAGGAAGATCTCAAAAGCTATCTCACGCATGACAGCGGTATACAAAGTATTAGTAAAATCACTTACAAGTACCGAGCAGAGCTACTGAAATCTGAAAATCTCAAACTACTCAGCCAGACCGGAGTGGTTACTCAAAAATCTGCATCCACGAGCCTGACTTTAAGGTTCGATACCGATCAAAAAAAACGAAAAGAATTTTACATTAATGAAACTGAAACGTTGATATTATACTACTGAGGCAGCCAAGTAAAGATGACCCTAATAATATCTAACACACTTTTTGCAAATTTTGTCTCGGGATAAACCTCTCGTCTCTCCTTTTTTCTTTCAAAAAACTTCAAGGCACAAAAAAAGCCCTTCGATTTCTCGAAGGGCTTTTTACTTGGTACAGGCGGAGAGACTCGAACTCTCACACCTCGCGGCACTAGATCCTAAGTCTAGCGTGTCTACCAATTCCACCACGCCTGCGTACCTTTTCTCTCGACTTAGAAGAGAAGATTACAAAAATCGCTTTCCGTAATCGGGGCGCAAATATAATTCAATTTATCACACTTCAACAAACGTTTCAAAAAAAAATATTTCTCTGCAATATTCCTCAATTTTAGAAGCCCTTATTTTTCATCGGCCAATAGTATATTTCTACTTTTGCAGCCTTATAAATATCGCACATGATATCAGTAGACTTAAATGAATTGGATGGCAAAACGGCTCACGCTCACCTATTAGGTGCAGTTGGTCCACGCCCTATTGCATTGGCTAGCACCATTGATAATGATGGCAACCCAAACTTAAGCCCATTCAGCTATTTCAATGTATTTAGCTCTAATCCTCCAACGTTGATTTTTTCTCCGGCTCGCAGGGTAAGAGATAATACTACCAAACATACTTTGCACAATGCTGAAGCTACCCGCGAGGTAGTGATCAATGTGGTAAATTATGACATCGTTCAACAAACCTCCTTATCCTCCACTGAGTATGGTGATGGAGTAAATGAATTTACAAAGGCAGGCCTCACTCCCATCAAATCAGATGTGGTAAAACCTTTTAGGGTAAAAGAATCACCAGCGCAGTTTGAGTGTAAGGTAAAAGATATTATAGCCTTAGGTGATGGTGGTGGTGCCGGAAATCTCATCATTTGCGAAGTAGTACGCATGCACATCAACGAAAATATTCTTGATGAAAATGGAATTATTAGCATGCAAAAAATTGACCTGGTAGCCAGAATGGGCGGCAACTACTACTGCCGAGCCAATGGGGACGCCCTTTTTGAAGTAGAAAAACCACTGGCAAAATTGGGAATTGGTGTAGATCAAATTCCAAAACGTATAAGAGAAAGTGTGTACCTTGACGGCAATGACTTGGGAAAGCTAGGAAATGTAGAAAAACTTCCTACTGATGCCGAACTTGCTGAGTTTGCCGAGCATTGGAAAGTAAAAGAGATTTTTGAAAAATCAGCCAATGGCCTGGAAATGCACGAAAGTCTTCATCAATATGCTAAAGAGCTTTTAGATGAAAATAAAGTAGCAAAAGCCTGGAAGGCTCTATTGTGTGACAAATTGAATCGTATATAAATAAGTAGAATGGAAGTAAGCGGAATAATCAAAAAAATAGGTGACACCCAGCAGGTGACTGCCTCATTTAGCAAAAGAGAATTGGTAGTAACTACCGAAGAACAATATCCACAGCATCTGATGATAGAGTTTGTGCAAGACAAAACATCTTTATTGGACAGCTACAATCCTGGTGATAAAGTTACTGTGGGTATCAACCTTAGAGGTCGTGAGTGGACATCTCCACAAAATGAAGTAAAATATTTTAACTCTATCCAAGGATGGAGAATAGAAAAAAGTGGAGACGCTCAAGGAGCACCAGCTTCTAATGGCGCGGCACCAGCTGCACCTCCTATGGCACCAATGGATGAAGAAGATGATGATCTTCCTTTCTAAGGATCATCTAAACAAATTCAAAGCCCCGTTTATCGGGGTTTTTTTATGTTTTTTTTCTTCATGAATTTAATTGCCTCTTTATATATTCCAGTAAATTAGGCTCACCATACCCTACACTATGAAAAAGTTTGCTTTTGTAATTCTTACACTTCTTTTGTCCCCTGCTCTCCTGATTTCGCAAAATATAATCCCGCTAAAGCCAGAAATGCTCATTAACCTTAGTGCACAAGGCGATGCGACATTATTGATAAATGAGCCACAAAAAGCC
Source organism: Bacteroidia bacterium (assembly GCA_030427285.1). Classification (GTDB taxonomy): domain Bacteria; phylum Bacteroidota; class Bacteroidia; order Flavobacteriales; family Schleiferiaceae; genus Owenweeksia. Next base: position 372 of record JAUHWX010000179.1, on the reverse strand, counting down.
GGTGACCCTAAAAAAAATGGCAAAACAGGAACTCCAGAGGGTAATTTCTTTGGGAGCTATAATAAAATGTATTATCCCATTCAGGTGGTTATCGATTTAGGAGCGCTCCATTCTATTTCTGAAATCTTTGTCTTTAATACTCATGATATAGACAGCTTGTTCTTTTTTACCGGAAGCCCCAAAAACTGGACGAAAAACGGGGCTATCTATCTGGATGGATATAATATTTGGGAAAGCACTTCTATTGGTAAGAGCTCTCGATACTTGATGATCGAGTTTCCAAGTTCCAAAGCCAATATATCTGAAATTGTACTTTATGGAAAAGCATTGGAAACGATTCCTTCAACTCCTAAAAGAACGTACCACAAGCCG
>JAUHWX010000178.1 GCA_030427285.1 Bacteroidia bacterium | reverse complement strand
TGATAGAAGTGTCTGCGGAGCAGGTAAAAGCCGTAAGACGTTTAGTGAAGGAGTAATCCTTTAGATACATACTATTCAATTAGTAGACCCCGCTTCAAAGTAATTTGGAGCGGGGTTTTTTTATTTTTGCCGCATGAAGTTTAATCTCGGAGATACAGTTTCTTTCCTTAATCAAATAGGAGAAGGGGTAATTACAAAATACGAACAGGGGCGATACCTTGTGGAAGATGAGCATGGCTTTGATGACTGGTATGAAGAACGAGAGCTTGTAGCCAAAAACAACCTGAAAATAGACGGTGTTCAGTTTAAAGATACTTCAGCGGGCGCTGCCCCTCGAAAAGACAATGGAGCATCTAGTTTGCTTGAGAAAGACCTTCACTTTAATAAATTGGTAGAATTTCCAAAGAACTTCTCCAATCATCAGATGTTGGAAATACAACTTAGAGAGGCGCGTAATTTTTTGGATCGATCCAAAAAAGGAGGAAACAAAAGAGTGGTGCTGATACATGGAGTAGGGGAAGGGCGTCTCAAAGAAGAAATTCATACCATGCTTGAGCGTATGGATAATCTGAGGTTTTATGATGCCAGCTATGCAGAATATGGCAGGGGCGCTACTGAAATCGAATTTTATTAAAGTACTTTTGTACCTGAAACAGGCCGCCTTATCGCCCCGTCCCGTCCCGATAGTTATCGGGATCGGGATCGGGGAGGAAAGTCCGGACAACATAGGGTGCCATGCTTCTCAAAAGGAAGGGCTGCAGTTTTAAAGCTGTAGGACAGAGAGTGCCGCAGAGATATACCGCCACGTCCCGTCCCGATAGCTATCGAGATCGGCATCGTGGTAAGGGTGAAAAGGTGGAGTAAGAGCCCACCGTGCTGATGGTGACGTCAGTAGCTAGGTAAACCTCGTGGGTTGAAATGTCATGTATACCAGGGCTGTTCCGAATCCCGATAGCTATCGGGACGAAGTGAAAGGGCGACCCGCTCGATCCTGGAGGGTAGGCAGAATAGATAAATGATAAGGCTTCTCACTTTTGTGAGTTGACAGAATCCGGCTTATAGGCCTGTTTTTTTATTGAAAATAAATGCTCAAAAAATATAGAACCATACTAAAGGAAGAAGGCTGGAAAGGCCTCATAAAAAGGGAAGGCTGGAAAGTAGGTGCTTTACTCTTTACTTTCTTCTTGGTCAAAGGCTTGGTATGGTTGGCTATCTTCTACGGTTTATTTGAAGTAATAGCTGACTAGTGAGCCGAAACCATCTTTAGGCCAACGATGGACAAGACCAAGGTGGTGATAAAAAACAATCGCCAAAAATCCGCAGGCTCATTAAAAAACAAAATTCCTACAATAACGGTTCCTACAGCACCAACACCAGTCCATACGGCATAAGCAGTTCCAATAGGCAATATTTGCACCACTTTGTAAAGTAATCCCATGCTGATGGTGAGAGCTACCAGAAAACCAGCCATCCACATCCAAAACTCTGTTCCTGTGGTTCCCTTGGCTTTTCCCAAGCAACTTGCAAAGGCAACTTCAAATAATCCTGCGATAATTAGTAAAATCCAGTTCATAGTTATTGCTAAAAAGGTTAGAAAAGAGCCCGAGTGTTATGGGCTAAGTTTATTTAGGAATTCTTTTCGCCAGACTTCGAAATATATTCACTGAGCATAGAAGCGAGTAAGCCTCCCATCAAAGCTCCCCAAATACTCATCCGCCACCATACAGATTTTATAGTGCAGCCATCCAAGCATCCCCAAAAATACCAGTAGATATAGCCGCCAATGGCACCAAGTACAGCGCCTAAAATTGTGAACTTATGTTTTTGAAAGAAGCTATCCATATCTATTTTACTTCTTTGTATTCAATATCTTCGGTTGAAGATTGTTTTCCCACTGTAGCGGAAGGGGTAGGGCAGGTGCTACAACCAGTATTTACAAGTACTTGATAAAGAAAGAGAGCAGCTACAAACATAAGTCCCAAGGATTCGGAATGCCAGGCGTCAATGGCAATTACTATAGCAAGTGCTAATTTAAGCAGGCGAAACCAGCCCCATTGTTCTTTTATTTTAGAAATTAAAGCTTCCAAACTTTATGAATTTACCAAGGCGTTTACTTGCATCCATCCGCCACCGTTTTCACAAAGTACACCTTCTTGTTTTAAAAAAGAAGTTGCTTGCCCACTGCGTCCACCTGAAGCACAGCATAAAACTATAGGACTGCTTATGGCCTTGATTTCATCTAATCTATCGCGAAGTGTATTCAAAGGGATGTTTACCGAATCTACCACATGACCACCCATAAATTCGGCTGGGGTGCGAACGTCAATAATTACGGCATCATGATCCAGCATTTGTTTTACGGTAGAGTGAGGATTGTTTTCAAATAAGCTCATAATAGGCTTTGTTTACTTTTATGACTGAGCAAAGATAAGAGTTCGATTTTATGCGAATGTAACAGAGGTAACTCAGATGTTGTGTAAATAAAAAAGGCTGCCCCAATCTCACTCAAAGGCAGCCTCCACTCATTAAACTAGTGAAACAAAGAAAAACTAATGCAGATTGGCCGAGAGCCATGCCTTCGGCAAAAGGTTGCAAACTTTAAAATTAGCCTTGGTCGGTTATTTCTGCATTAGCTATATTTTGATATACTTTTTGGATGGTTATCATTTTTTCACCTCCAGGAAAACTCCACATTACCTTGTCACCTTCAGCATAGCCGATAAGGGCAGACCCCATTGGTGTAAGTATGGATAGTTTTTTATGCTGCACATTCCCATCTTTAGGCAACACTACTTTGTAACCTCCAAAGTAACCGGAAGGTGTTTCTATGTCTACCATACTGTTTAGTCGAACCACATCTTCATGCATTTCAGCATCATCCAGCACTTTGGCATTTACTAACTCGCCACGTAGTTTGTTGTAGCAAGCAATGTGTACTGCATCCTTTGATCCTACTTTGCTCAGTAGATCTTTAATAATATCATACTCGCTTTTAGCAAGAATTAATGTTTTGTATTTCATATCTATATAAGTTTTAATTGCCCAACTAAATCTTGCAGGGTAGCCTTGGCGTCACCAAACAGAAGGTTGCAATTATCGGCTCCAAAAAGTGTGTTTTCCACTCCTGCATAGCCGGTGCTCATCCCACGTTTTATTACTACCACTTGCTTACTTTGGTAAGCACGGATTATCGGCATCCCGTATACGGGACTATTTTCATCATTTTCTGCAGAAGGATTTACCACATCGTTGGCTCCAACTATTACCACCAAATCATACTGATCCATCTCATCGTTTACCTCGTCCATTTCTTTCAAGAAATCATAGTTGATGTTGGCTTCTGCCAAAAGGACATTCATGTGGCCGGGCATACGACCAGCTACCGGGTGGATGATGTAATGCAATTCTACACCGCGTTCCTCCAATATTTTTTGCAATTGTCCACAAGCGTGTTGAGCCTGCGCCACGGCTAAACCATAGCCGGGAACAATGGCCACCTTTTGCGCGAAAGCGAGCTGCATGGCAGTTTCAGCGCTGGAGGTTTCTTTTATGTGAATTTCTTCAGCTTCACCGGCTGCAACCTTTCCCTTGGCAAAGGTTCCCGCCAATACTTTTAGTAAAGAACGGTTCATAGCTTTGCACATAAGCAGGGTAAGAAGCAGTCCTGCGGCACCTACAAATATTCCTCCGGCTATCATTATTTTATTGGCATACACCAATCCCGCCAAGGCAGTTGCTACCCCTGTGAGTGAGTTGAGCAAGGAAATTACCACAGGCATATCTGCACCGCCAATAGGCCACACAAACAGCACTCCGTATAGCAATGAAAGGAAAGCTAGAATGTAAATAAGGTTTACAAAACTCATAGGAAGCAATCCAAAACTGAAGGCGATTAATAGGCCCAGTATAAGCACCAATGAGGTGCGTGCCATATAAATCAAGGCTCGGTTGCGATTGTCTTTCAGTTTTCCGGCAAGCTTAAAGTAAGCGACCATACTTCCCGTAAGAGAAGCTGCTCCAATTACCAATCCACCGGCAAGAAGCAATTGCACATTTAGCGGAAGCGAAGAAACACCTACTTGCTGTCCCTCAATTATTCCCAAAAGCATGGCGCAACCGCCACCCATGGCGTTGAAGAGTGAAACCAGTTGTGGCATTCCTGTCATTTCTACACGAGAAGACATTAATTTTCCCACTACCGTTCCGATGCCAATCGCACCCAAAATAATCATCATATTGATGGCTGGAAGTGCATTGGTAAGAGCTGAATAAAACGTGAGCCCTACAGCCAAAGTCATTCCTATGGCCGCTAGTATATTCCCCGATTTGGCTTTAGCCGGAGAGCTCAAAAATTTTAATCCACCTACAAAGGTGAGGGTGGCTACAAAATAGCCTGCGTCAATAAATGCTGCCATGGTCTATTTCTTTTTGGTTGAAAACATGGCCAACATTCGGCCGGTTACAAAAAATCCACCTGCTATATTTAAGGTTCCAAGCAGAACGGCTAGCCCTCCTAAGGTGAGACTTAGATAATCCGTAGGCTCTACCTTTAGCATAATAATGATGGCACCAATGAGAATAACTCCGCTGATGGCATTGGCACCACTCATAAGTGGCGTATGCAAAATAGCGGGTACGTTAGCGATTACTTCAATCCCCAGAAAAAGACAAAGGGCGATGAAGTAAAAAGTATCGAGATTTTGGTTTATAAATTCCATTTAGTTTAGGATGAGGTTAGGTTTTTAATAAAAGCAGGATGAATCAATTCTCCATTTTCAATCACCTTACACCCTTGAAGAATGGGGTCATTGGCAGCATTTCCATTTTGCTGTTTAAGGTGTTTTATAAAGGAGAAATAATTGGCCGATAGCATTTGTGAGCTAGCCATTGGCATCTCCTTCGCCAAGTATGAACTACCAATAATTTTCACACCATTGTGTTCAATCATGCGTTCATCTTGGGTAAGCGTACAGTTTCCACCTTGCTCACTTGCCAAATCCACTATTACCGAACCTGGTTGCATACATTCCACTGATGCTTGCTCTATTAGTAATGGTGCTTTTCTACCAGGAATATTGGCGGTGCTGATTACTATTGAAGCATTGGAAATATGCTCATGAATCAGCTCTTTTTGTTTCTTTAAATATTCAGGACTCTGCTCTACAGCATATCCTCCGGCACTTATATTTTCGGTATAACCGGGTACTTCTATAAATTTTGCACCAAGGCTGCGCACTTCTTCGCCAGCAGCTCTTCGCACATCAAAAGCTTCTACTATAGCACCCAGTCTTTTTGCCGTAGCAATGGCTTGCAAACCGGCAACACCAGCACCAAGAATTAGAACTTTGGCGGGCTTTAATGTACCGGCAGCAGTGGTAAACATGGGCAATACAGAACCATATAGTTCTGCGGACTTTATCACCGCTTTATATCCGGAAAGGGAGGCCATTGATGAAAGTACATCCATCGATTGTGCTTTGGTGGTGCGAGGCACCATATCCAAACTAAATACCGAAAGATTACTTTTTTGGTAGGTAGAAATTCGCTGGCGGTGATACATCAAATTGTAAATACCGATAAAGCTTTTACCATCTTCTACCTCCTCACCACGATATAGGTGATTGATAGAAAGTAGGCCTTCAGAGTTTTTGAAAATGTTACTGTTGCTCACTATTTTAGCTCCAGCTTCTTCATAGGCTTTGTTTGTAAAACCAGCACGTACCCCAGCGCCTTCTTCCACCCACACTTCCATGTTTAGGGTTTGAGTAATTCGCTTTACCGTATCAGGAATCACACTCACGCGCGATTCGTTGGCTGGTTCCTTAAATATTCCTAGTGACTGCATTTAGTTTAATTAAAGTGGTGGTTCGCGACTCCGCTCTTCAAACTACCTAGATAGTAATAGGCGTGTGGTTGAGCGAAGTCGAAACCTTCAATAAAACCTCTTCCACGCTCAAACCAGTTCTTCCAAAAACCGCTGAGTTTTTCTGGCTTGAGCGCGGTTGAGTTATCCTTATTTTTATGTTTTAAGTCTCTTTCCCTTATGGGAAAATTCCTCTTTGGATATAAGCTTGTTCTATTCTTCGGATAGCTTCTATATAAGCCGAGGTACGCCAGTCTGTATGAAATTCGTTGGCGGTGTTCAATAGTTTTTTAAAGCTTTGCCCCATCTTAGATTCCAGCTTGGTAAGCACTTCATCCATTTGCCATAGCTCACCATTTCTGTTTTGAAGCCATTCAAAATAACTTCCTATTACACCGCCTGAGTTGCAGTATATATCTGGAATTACGTCAATATTTCTTTCAAAAAGTATGTTGTCAGCTTCCACATCTACAGGGCCATTGGCTCCCTCGGCAATCATCATTGCTTTGATGGTTTCAGCATTTTCACCAGTAATCTGGTTACCCATTGCGGCTGGAATAATGATGTCGCAATCCAGTGCAAAAAAGTCGGATGTAGGGTACTCACTAGCCTGTGGGAAACCGCTGATATGGTGATTATTTCCTTGAGCGTGTACAATCAATTGATCCGGATCGATTCCATCAGCATTGTAAATAGTACCGCTG
>JAUHWX010000177.1 GCA_030427285.1 Bacteroidia bacterium | reverse complement strand
CTGGCATCTTGTACACCTACCAAAATAGCTCCGTGTTGCTTCATGAAATGTGATGCCCAAAAGCCCACATTTCCAAAACCTTGAACGATGTAGCGCATACCTCTTAGATCATAGCTTTTTAGCTTTGCCCATTCTTTGATACTTACTACCACACCAAATCCTGTTGCACGGTCACGTCCTTCCAGTCCTCCGGCACCCACAGGTTTTCCTGTTACCACGTGCGCATTTTTAGAACGCTCATTGGTAGATTTGGTACTCATGTACGTATCGGCAATCCACGCCATCATTTGTGGAGTAGTGTTTACATCTGGTGCAGGAATGTCATGCTCGGGCCCAATGTTATCGCCAAGGGCATAGGTAAATCTACGCGTGATACGCTCCAATTCCGAGATAGAATATTTGGATGGATCTAACTGGATTCCACCTTTTCCACCACCATAAGGCAAACCTGCCAAAGATGTTTTCCAGGTCATCCAGGTAGCTAGGGCGCGAGCCGCATCAATATCCACAGTTGGGTGGTAGCGCAAACCACCTTTGTACGGTCCTAGGGCGTTGTTGTGTTGTACACGGTAGCCCGTAAAAACTTCCACGCTTCCATCATCCATTTTTACTGGAAAGTGAACTACGATTTCATTGTTGGTGATGGCTAAAATTTTGCGCACAGCCGGGGTGAGATTCATCAGATCAGCAGCTTTTTCGTACTGATGTTTCACGTTTTCATACATGCCCATTCTAGGCTTTTCTTTTGTAATCATGTGATCGTTTAATGGTTATAAATAGTGTTCGCAATGAAATGTGATGATGTCATCATTTCTCCAGTGGCAATCATCTTTCAGTTCACAGTTTCCGCATAGCCCCGTAAAATGCTTAAGCTCCGGTTCGTGAAATTTTTTGATTTGAGATTCTACCGTGCTTGCAAAGTGTTCATCGCAAGTATGCACCGCATGCCCATTGCGAAGAGTGCATTGGGTGTTGTAATCACAATTGGTACATAGGCTTAATGTCAATTCCATAGGGGCAATGTTTTGTTGCCACTCCATAGTCAATAGGTGTGCCCTTAAAGAAAGCTAAAGGTTGGAAAAGTTATAAGTTAAAGGGTGCTAGTGGTTTAGGTTTTTAGGCTTTCGCCAAATGTGTTTGCGTATCGGGGAGAAATTACCCGGTCGGGTAGAAATGTATCAGACCGTATTCTTAAGGACGAAACAGGAAATAATCGAAATTTCTATGAAGCAAGAAACGAAGGAAAGTTAAAGTTGGTTGGATAAAATTAGCCCTTATGATTTTTGAAGAACCATACTTACCTCTTCTAAGTTTTCACTTGAATCAGCCAGTACCACCAATTTGTCATCAGTATGAATTACACTAGTGCCGTTGGGCATAATGTATTTGCCATCTCTCTCAATGAGCGCGATAATGGAGTTTTTTGGAAACTTTAAATCCACAATTTTTTTACCCACCGAGGGACAGCCTGCTGAAATAAGCATTTCTTTCATGGCAGCCTTAGGGTGATTGGCTTTTAACACATCGGTGGGGTGGCTAAGTTTTTTTTCTTCAGGCAGCCCTACACCAAGCCAGCTGGCTACTTTGCCTAGCGTAGTACCTTGTAATAGCACCGAGCTCACTGAGATAAAGAAAACAATGTTGAATATAATATTGGCTTTGTCAATTCCTGCCAAAAGCGGGTATGTGGCAAATACAATAGGTACGGCACCTCGTAGTCCAACCCAGGAGATATAAAAACGCCTCTGAAGTTTCATTCTAAAAGGAAGCAGAGAAACGAAAACGGCCAGGGGGCGAGCCACAAAAATTAGGAAAACCGAAATCAAAAGACCGATACCTATATACGGTATGATTTGACTTGGGAAAACTAAGAGCCCGAGGGTAAGGAAAAGTACAATTTGCATGAGCCAAGCCAGCCCGTCAAACATACCAAGTATGGTTTTTTTATGAATGAGGTTTTGATTACCCAAATAAACCGAGCACAGATAAATAGCTAAAAAACCATTCCCACCAATGGCGTCAGTGGTTGAGTAGGTGATAAACATAAGAGCAATAACCAACACGGGGTACAGCCCTTCAAAATCTAGGCGGATATTGTTGATGACCCATTTGCTTATTTTTCCGAAAAGGAAACCAGCACCAGCACCGATGGCCATTTGCATAAAAAACAATGGGATGAGAGACCATAAACTTTTTTCGGGCTCCACTACCATCCCCAAAAAGGCAATGGTCAACACATAAGCCATTGGGTCATTACTTCCACTTTCAAGCTCAAGGGTAGGTCTAAGGTTTTTCTTTAGAGCAAGATTTTTACCCCTTAAAATTGAAAAGACTGCTGCCGCATCTGTGGAGGATACTATGGCTCCCAGGAGGAGACTTTCATAAATGGTGAAGTCGGTGACTAAAAAAACAAAGTACCCCAGACAAAGAGCTGTAAGTAAAACACCAAAGGTGGAAAGCGCTAATCCTACCCGAAGAACCGGCTTTACGGTAGACCAACTGGTGTCTAAACCTCCTGAAAAAAGAATGAAGTTTAATGATACAATTCCTATAAATTGGGCAATCTGTGGATTGTCAAAATAAATCCCTCCCAAACCTTCTGAACCGGCCAACATCCCTATAGTCAAAAACAAAAGTAGGGTAGGGATACCGAACTTAAAGCTGGTTTTTCCAACCAAGATGCTTATCAAAAGCAGCAAGGAACCAATAAGGACTATATTTTCTATGGTGATGTTCACGGTTGCAAACATCGGGATAGTTACTTAAACATAAGATAGAGGTGCCGAGAAAGTAAAATTTCAATGATATGTAGCCGAATAATGGTTTCGTTATAGTGGGAGTGTATTATTTCAAGGAGGGGGAGATTAAAATATCCAAACTCCTCTTTTTCGAAAGAAGAGTTTGGGCGGTAAGTTATTAGCTAACTTATTTCACATTTTCAATACTTCGCACCCACTTTTCCGCAAGTATGTACTCTTCAGAAACAGAAGGTAAAATGTCAGAATCATAAAACTCTAACTTTTGCTGTGGTTCATTATATAGCTGAATAGCTACATGGATTTTTTCCAAATTGGGGCCGTCCATTTCTTTGGCAATTGCACAGCTTTTCATGTTGCGCAAATCTATTTGTGTAGTCTCCAAACCATGACCGTTTAACTTGGTATAAAACAGCTTTTTTGAGGTTTCATCGATTCCTATACTATACATTTTGTTCCATGTATCGGATTGTGAAACGTTGACTCCGGCCTGTGTAGCCGCTTCTTTAAACTGTGTTTGTAATTTTTTATTTGCTTGATTTGAAGTGTAGTGTAACCACAAAATAGGTATTAGGCAAACTACTAAAATACCCAGCCCTACCAGGGCGGTTGTTATATTAAAATCCATTGTTTTTTTATTTTGATAAATACTAGAAATGCCTGCCATAACAGATAGTATGGCGGGTGTGATTGATTTTACATAAGCTAATGTGATAGCTTAAATCAAGTATTTACCAATGTGAATGGAAGGGGTAGATGATTTCGTTGAGCAATAAGCCAGGTTGTATAAGAAGGCTTGTGCTTAGGTAGTTTTTCTTTAGTTGAGAAAAATACTGTTGACTTGTTTTTTCATTTTTCGAAAATAATGTCAGGCTGCCAAGTATAGGTTCTAGCCCGCCAATTGATCTGATCCCAGTATCACTGGAAGATGTGTTTTCCAGAAGTACAAAGTCGGGTTGATCTGCAAAGAAAACCTGCATGACATACCCACGGTCAGGAGTATCTGCAACAGTATGAGTGCTTCCAAACCTGAGAGCCAAAAAGCTGCTGAGAAAGATGAGGCCAATTAATAAATAGGCTGAGATCCATCTGAGGAAAGTGTTGCTATGTAATACCGAGCTTTTGATCACTTTGTTATAATGCGAAAATCAAATCTGAAGGATTCCCGCTGTGCAATATTACTGCCAAAGACTCCAAAAAATGAAATTATTTTAAAGGGTAAAAGGAAGTGATGTACTTTAGTACTTTAAGTATTGACAACAACCCACAAAATCCTGCGAAGATGATAAGAGCAATTTTTACCACCATAGTTTTTATGATAGTAAGCCTTTCGGCAAATGCACAATTAGAAGTAAAGCAAAGTCCGCATTCGCCAGAAGAAACCATGGCCATGCTTAAGGAAATAATAACCGAAAAGGGCTTGACTATTTTTAGCGAGGTGGATCACGCGGAACAAGCACAGTAAGTGGGTATGGAACTACATTCCGTAGGTATACTTTCATTTGGCGATCCAAAAGTGGGCACCATACTTATGCAAGCCGATCCGCATGTGGCGATAGAGCTTCCTTTAAAAATAATGGTTTTTGAAAGGAATGGCAGAACCATGACGGGCTATACAGATCCTGAGACTTACAGTGAGAAATACAATTTAGAAGGTCAGGAAGAGATCTTAAAGAAGATGCACAACCTGCTCGAGGAAATGGTGGAGACTGTTGTGAATAATTAGGGTAGGTTTTCTCTCAATCACTGACATGTCTACCGCTGTCAATGTTTTTGATTTCAATGGTTTCGAAGACATCAGTCATTTCAGTGAAAAAATCTGTGTCTTGAGGTTGATTAGAATAAAACTCAAAACAGACAAGTTGGCTATCTATAATAGTATGATAAGTTAATTTTTTGTCCAAAACTTTTGGATTTTTAAAGTTTGGTTCTTCATATCCTACCATGGCAAAATCTCTGTGATTTATATGAATTGAGTCTTCAAGTGTGAAGTGCGCTTCGTCTGTGAGAGCTTTAATAGAATTCTGTTGATTTTTAATTGCCGATTTGATATTAAAATCTAAAGTTCCTATTTTAAGGCATTTGGGTTTTGTTCGATGGGTAATCGTGAGTTGCCTGAATTGATTTAATGAATCGTAATGGAAATACCCCTTTTCTAAATCAATCCCTAAGTCGGAATTTTGAATTCTATAATACCTTTCATCCCCACAAGAGTAATCAGACGAACGCTCCCAAGAAAGGAGGGTGTCAAAATCAGCGGGCATATTGAATTGAATTATCTTATTAGAATTCGCCAAATGAAATTGATAAGTATTCTCAGCCTGTTTTGAACATGCACTCAAGACAACTAAAGCAAAGATCCCTGTTATACTTTTTATTATTTCGTGGATCATAATTTTCCTCTCAAAGTCTTCCTGTCAATCCCCAATATTTCGGCAGCTTTGGTTTTATTACCACCAACCGAAAGGAGCACTTTTTCAATATGCTTTTTCTCTACTTCCGCCAAAGTAGCCCATTGATTATCTTCTATATCAGAAGAAGGAGCTGCCATTTTTAGATGGTCAGGCAGTTGATCAATTCCTATTTCATCATCGGCCATTATTATACATCGCTGTATAGTATTCTCTAGTTCACGGATGTTTCCAGGCCAGTGATAACGGAGTAAAACTTCCATAGCCTTTGCTGTAATGTGGAGCTTCGGTTTATTAAATTCTTTACCAAACTTCCCCACAAAGTAGCTTGCCAAAATGGGTATGTCATCCTTGCGCTTTCGTAAAGGTGGAATTTCCAAATTCACCACATTTAGTCGGTAGTACAAGTCTTCGCGAAAGGTTCCCTTTTTAGACATTTCCAGCAAATCACTGTTGGTGGCGGCTACCACGCGAACGTCAATTTTTTGAGCTTTGGTAGAACCAATCATCATCACTTCCTTTTCCTGAAGAACACGTAAAAGTCTTTGCTGTACCTGGAGAGATGCGTTTCCAATTTCATCTAAAAATATGGTGCCACCATCAGCGGCCTGAAAGAAACCTGCTCTGGTAGAATCAGCTCCTGTAAATGCACCTTTGGTGTACCCAAAAAGTTCGCTTTCTAATAGGTTTTCGGGAATGCCACCACAGTTTACCGCTACAAATGGAGACTTGGCAAAACGCCCGCTATAATGAATAGCACGAGCCACGAGCTCTTTTCCGGTTCCGCTTTCACCGTTTATAAGCGTGGTAACTTTATTGTCTTTGATGCGCTCAATCACATCTTTTGTTTTCTCTAAAGCTTCTGACTGACCAATTATTCCGTGGTAAGAGAGGGCGGCTTTATTTTTATCCGCTCCAGAAGTGAGCACCTCGGCTTGCTTGGCTCCACGGGTGTTAAGCAAAGATTTGTTTACCGCAGACTCCAGTTCAGCCTTGGTAAATGGTTTTACCAAATAGTCAATTGCACCAGATTTTACAGCGTCAATGGCATTTTCTACCGAAGGATAGCCGGTAATAACCAGTACCGGCAATTGAGAGAAATTCTCGGAGGCATATTTTACCAACTGCATTCCATTAACCCCTGGCATTTGCAAGTCGGTGATTAATAAGTCCGGCTTACTTCCTTTTAGAATATCTACAGCATCCATCACATTACTGGCCTGAAAAGTGGTGTGCCCCAAGTCGCCCAGCTGGCGCCTCAGCACCTCAAGCATATCATGCGAATCATCTACTATAAGTATGTGCTCTTTGCTCATGGATGTAGTGGTAATGTTACATTAAAAGTAGTACCCTTTCCTATTTCGGTACTAAAATGGATGCTGCCTTTGTGACTCCGCACAATGCCATGCACCACACTTAAGCCAAGTCCGGAGCCTTCGCCAATAGGCTTTGTGGTAAAGAAAGGTTCAAATATTTTATCCCTTACATTCTCAGGAATTCCGCTGCCTT
>JAUHWX010000176.1 GCA_030427285.1 Bacteroidia bacterium | reverse complement strand
CGGTAACTTTTGAAGAAGGACTTTCTGAAACTATCGACTGGTACCTTCAAAATGATGAGTGGCTAAACAATGTTACCTCTGGTGACTATAAAAAGTACTATAAACAGATGTATAGCGAACGTTAAAAGCGATCCTGTATCAATATATAATTGAGGGAGCTTTTAGTAAAAGGCTCCCTTTTTTTGATTTTAGAAAAAAGTAAAATTTTAATAACAATTATGTGAGTTTGATAAAAATGCCAGTTGTTTCGAAAGTGTGACAATACTTACCCACCCCCATAGGGGTGGCATATTGATAGCCCCAGCTTTAGCGGGGGGATATAGGACAGCACGGCATTTTGTTTTTGGCGAGGTTTTTTACCAAAAAACCATGACAAAAACTCACATTAACAATCATCAATACAAATGCAAATTACTGAGGGAAATTATCAGATTTCGGGCGTGAATGCGCTTGACCTTTGCAAGGAGTATGGTACTCCGCTTTATGTTTACGATACCGCCAAAATGGAGGCGCAGTATAAACGATTGACCAAAGCTTTTAAGGGTACCAAACACAAGATGAACTATGCTTGCAAGGCTCTTAGTAATATCAACGTTTTGCGGTTTTTCAAAGATTTGGGAAGTGGTCTCGATACCGTGTCTATACAGGAAGTGCAGCTTGGGTTGAAGGCCGGATTTGCACCCGATGATATTATCTATACGCCAAACGGAGTTTCTTTTGAAGAAATAAAAAAAGCGGTGGAATTGGGTGTGCGGATAAATATCGATAACCTGAGCATACTGGAGCAATTTGGTGCTCAGTATGGCAATAGTTATCCAGTATGTATTCGTCTCAATCCTCACATTATGGCTGGTGGTAATATCAAGATTTCTACAGGTCATATAGATTCAAAGTTTGGAATTTCCATTCATCAAACCCGCCACCTGGAGCGTTTGGTAAAAAGCCTTAATATAAAAGTAGAAGGAGTACACATGCACACCGGAAGCGATATTTTGGATGTTGATGTTTTCCTTCAGGGAGCCGATCTATTGCTGAATGTAGCCCGCGATTTTCCTGATTTGAAATACATCGACTTTGGTAGTGGTTTTAAGGTGGCTTATAAGCCCAATGATATTTCTACAGATGTGGAAGAGCTTGGTAAAAAGATGACCAAAATCTTCAAGGAGTTTTGCGTGGAATATGGCCGTGAGCTTGAAATAGAGTTTGAACCGGGCAAGTTTTTGGTAAGTGAGTCAGGCTACTTTTTCTGTAAAGTAAATGTGATAAAACAAACCACGGCAACCGTATTTGCAGGTGTAGATACAGGAATGAATCACCTGATCCGACCCATGTTTTACGATTCGTACCACCACATCGAAAACGTGAGTAACCCTGCCGGTAAAAAGCGTGTTTATACCGTAGTGGGATATATCTGTGAAACAGACACTTTTGCGAGTGATCGCCAGATTACAGAAATTAAAGAAGATGATATTTTATGCTTCCGTAATGCCGGTGCCTATTGCTTTACCATGGCCAATAACTACAACAGCCGCTTTAAGCCTGCTGAAGTTTTGATCCACAAAGGCAAAGCACATTTGATTACCAAAAGACAAACGTTGGATGATATTTTGGCCAACCAGGTAGAGGTGAAATTGTAAGCGAATAAAGCCCTGGTTTCTGCCGGGGCTTTTTGGTAAAAGGGGTCTAAGGCAGGATTGCAAACCCAAGCTAACTCGTTTAATTGGCTAAGTTGGGATAGATTTTTTATCTGAATTGGCGAAGTGCCGTATTCAGATTTTTTCGGGAAGTATGCGTTTGCCAAATCCCTAAACTTAAACTGACCGCAGCACCTCCAAGGCAGCCCCAGGCAAGTGCCTCCGTCAATCCTTTATCGATTCCGTCATAGTCCGGATTTTTGGCAAGTTCATTAAAACCATCAATACTCGCGATGAGGTACGCGGTGCTGATGGCGTAGAGCACATAGCTCCAGATTTTGGCATTTCGGGATTTTTTTGTCAACTGATAGACTTTAGAATCCTCTGGTTCTGTCATTAGCAGGTAAGTTCGTATTTCCTGTCGGGAATAATTTGCCAGGGTCAAATCCTTTGGAGGGATAGGAGAATACTGTGCAAATAACGAGGAGTAGGTGAGAATGAATGAAAATAGTGTCAATGTTAATTTCATATCGATTGCTTTAAGTGGTAGTCTTTGGTTCTCAGAATTGCTTTATTCCAAATTTATGAATTGTGGCGAAACGGATTTAATCAAATAATAATCTATAGGACAGAGCAAGTCAGCTCATTTACTACCTTGGTGGTATCCATTAAAAAAACAGTTTTTTGATAAGTGTCATTTTAGTCCACGAAGGCCAGAAGCGTATATTTGGAAAAATCAGAAAGTAAAACCCTAAAAAAACAACCGCATGAAAAAAGTAAACATAGCCGGAAAATTAGGTTTGGCGGCAAGCCTGGCCATAGCCCTTAGCGTGGGTGCCTGTACCAATGCCGCACCCGAGGCTGCTGAAGACGAAAACACAGAAGAAGCCGTAAAGGCAGATGAGCATGATCACGATCACGACCATGAAGCCACGGATGATGAACACCCTGCCGGAGATGATGAGCATCCCACGGGTGGTGGTGAGCATCCTAATTAGTACTAAAGAGCAGAGGTCCGCTGAAAGCTGAAAACAGTTTTTACAGCGACTGCTTGCCCGGCTACCTCCAAAATGGGGTATGCCATAAATGGAACAGCCCCGGCCTTTGGTCCGGGGTTTATTTTTAGGTCTCTACCGCGGCTCAGCTCCAGGCGATTGGCCGGATGATGCCCAAAGTAATAAGTGCTCAGTGCTGTATATTTATTGGCCTCGCTGATATCTACGGGCCACCATTTACCATCGGCATAAAACTCGGCCCAGCAGTGGTAGCCGTTTACGCCACCTTCGTTGCGCTCAGAGGGTATGGCTGCCCCTATGGCAAATCGGGCGGGTATGCCAGCTGTGCGGGCCAACGAAATAAACAAGGAGTGAAACTCGGTGCAGTTTCCTGATTTTGAATCGCAGGCATAGTTGGCATCGCCCGTGCCGTAAGTTCCCTGCTTGGCATAGCGCAGGTTGCCGCTCACATAATCATACAGTGCGCGGGCCTTTACCAGGTCACTTTCCTGCTGTTGGTCTTTCAGGATTTCATTTACCATGTTTTTAAAACGGCCACCTGTGGGCAATAGGGGCGATGGCGCCAAAGCGGAGTTTGCAGCTGGTTGCTCTGCAGCGTAGGCACTTTTTTCCTGCCTTAGCACACGGTAGCTCAGCGTGATTTTTTGGCCGCTGTGCTCAGGAGTGAGCGCTGCATAAAAAATTTGGTTGCCGTATTCTGCTTCGGTCAGCTCCTCATAGGGTACAGGGCTCTTGATGTCCAGCACCTCAATTGTTTGGAAACTGTCGGTTTGGGGCATGGGTAGCCACAGTTTAGCGTCAGCGGTCATTTGCGGTAAGTTTACTTCATAGTAAAAGTCAAAAGTATCACGACCTTCAATTACCCCTAAAAGCTTGGTGTCATCCGGGTTGGCGGGCTGCCGTTTCCAGGTTTTATCCGGGTTTTGTTTCCAGGTGTAGTAGGGCCTGCCATTGAGTTTATGCACCGTAGTTTGGGTAACTTCCATATTGCCGGGGCTGCCGGCCAGGAAAAAATCTACGTCATATACATCCCCGTTTACATCAGCCAGATCTACACAGGCAAAAAAACGGTTGCTATCCAATACGCTGAGGTATTCCGTATGTACCCGCACCAGGCGCAAATTCAGGTCAGTGCTATCATTTATAATAGAAAAGTAGCCTGTGTCCGCTTCAGTTTTGGTATGAACGTACTGGCGAATGCCGCCTTCTACATCCGAGATGGTAACCCGCGAAGCCGTGGAGGCCTTATCTTTAGCAGGCTGGGTGTCGGGGCTGTTGGTTTGGCAGCCCCATAGGGTACCAAAGGCTGCTAAAAGTAAAAAGGCTTTGCAAATCAATGGGTAGGGACAAAGGGGCTTCATGGGCATTTAGGTTTAGAAGCGGCTAATATAGAAGCTATCTGGATAAGGATGGTGGAGGCGCTATAAGGTAAATGTGGGGAGCTATGAATTTGGTTACAATGGCGTGGAGCAGTAGTGACGGGAACTCAAATTTGGTCTAACGGCCATTAGTACACATTTTATTTACTTTGAACCGACAATAAAAACAAAGAATGGCAAGCATCAGAAAAGGAACAGAAAAAGACATTCCGGCCCTCATGGGCCTAATCCATGAACTGGCTGAATTTGAAAAGGCTCCGGAAGAGGTAGAAACTACTGAGGCATGTCTATTGGAAGATTGGAAGGAGCACCGCGCCTTTGATTTTTTGGTGGCGGAGTTGGATGGTGAGGTAGTGGGCATTTCGCTGTATTACCCGCGCTACTCCACCTGGAAGGGGCGTTGCTTTTATCTGGAAGACTTGGTGGTACGGCCTCATCTGCGGGGTAAAGGTATTGGCCTGGCGCTTTTAAAGGCCACCGCTGATGAAGCCCGGAAGGCTGGAGCTATTCGCCTGGATTGGCAGGTTCTGGACTGGAATGAGGGAGCCGTTCGTTTCTATGAAAAAATAGGTGCCCATATCGAGAAGGAATGGTGGAATTGTAAGTGGAGAATAGATTAGTTACCTGAATATTCGAAAATTTTGAGGTTTCGACTTCGCTCAACCAAACTAACCTGTGCAGTATAGGCTCCTTTGCAAGGATTTATGTTTATGCTAGATGGAAAGGAAAAAAAGCCAAAGCTTTCGCAATGGCACTATTAAAAATCTCCAATCCTTTATTCTGCGAAATTCTCTGCGCTCTTCGCGCCTCTGCGTTGAAGAAAATCACCTCAACGCGGAGGCGCTGAGGCCGCAAAGCTACGCAGAGATAAATCTGTGCAATTAGTGAGGTTCCTCGCTGTGGGAAGGGCGGGGCGGAACTTTACCCATCCCCAACTTTGCTTCTTAGCGCCTTTGCGTGAAAAAAAATATCCGCTCATCCGCCCATTCCAATAAATTCAAAATCGCCAATCAAAAATCCCCAAATAGAATTTATCCTTTTATAAACTTGTCGAAGCTATCAATTTCAGGAGTCTCGACTTCACTGTTCTCCAGCTGCTTCTGCATTTTCTTTACAGAACCACTTTTTATTTTGTCCATTTTCTTTTGAGCATCCTCAAATTCGGTTTGCACCACTTTTAAATTATCATATTCAGCGGGCGTTGGCTTGTCAAAGCGGGTTGCAATTTTACTGTACAAATCAAGCATGTCTTCACGAAGCTCATTTTCGGCACGCCCTACATAATTGTCACCAGTGGTGGTTACCAAGGTTTTCTTTAATCCGTTGAGGTCGTCAATCACTGCCTGAGCAGTTTTAGCAGCAGAAGGGTCAGCTTTTTTAAGCTTTTCGGCTGTAGCTATTGTTTCATCAATTTCATAAACCATGTATGCCAATTGCTCAGTCATATTGTAAAGCTCCATGGTAAACTCACGATTCATTTTCCGTTCTTCAGGAGTAATCAACGAGGTGGAATCGTTCAAAACGGTAAACTCAGTTTCATAAGTTTCTTTCCCTTTTTTGAGAACGGCTTTGTAGGTTCCGGCTTCTACATTTGGAGAGACAAATCCACCGTAAGCAAACGACTTTCCTTTAGCCACTTTCGGCTGACGGGTAGCATAATTCCAAGTTACTATGTTTATTCCTCGCGATTTATTGGGGCCAATTTCAGAAATAAGATTACCATCCATATCCTGAATTTCCATGGTCATTTTTCCAAAAGTGTGACGTTTTTTGAGGTAATAAGGAATTACAGCTTGGCGAGTTGGATTAGGTCCAACAAACTGCGTTTCCGTGCTGGCTCCGCCAAAGCCACTTTCTTCCATCATCATAGCCGGTTTAATGCTAAAGAAGTGAACATCTTTCTCTAAATTCTCTGGGGTAAGTTCTCGCAAAATAGCCACATCATCAATAATAATAACCCCACGGCCATGTGTGCCAGCCACTAGGTCAAGTGTGTTTTTTTGCATGGTGAGATAGTGCACCGCTGTAGCGGGAAAGTTGTTGGTGAACTTTTTCCATGAAGTTCCTCCATCTATACTAATGTACAAGCCAAGCTCTGTTCCTAAAAACAAAAGATTTGGGTTTTTTAAATCCTCTTGAAAGGCTCTGGCAAAACCTTCAATATTTGGGGTAGCCAATGATTTCCAAGTTTTTCCATAATCCGAGGTTTTATACACATAAGTATTCATATCATTTTTGGTGTGCCCGTCAAACACAGCGTAAGCCGTGCCTTTATCATGATGGCTTGCTTCAATATGGTATACCCAAGTGTTTTTCGGCAAGCCTTCAATGTTCCCTACAAGGTTTTTCCACTTTTTCCCGCCATCAGTGGTCAGTTGCACATTGCCATCATCTGTACCTACCCAAAGAATATTTTCATCTAAAGGTGACTCTGCAATGGTAAAAATGGTAGTGTGGTTTTCTGCTCCTGAGTTATCTTTTGAAAGACCTCCTGAATTTTCCTGATTCTGCTTTTTCGGGTCATTGGTTGTTAGGTCCGGAGATACTTTTTCCCACGTATCGCCCATGTCATCAGAGCGGTGAACAAACTGACTACCTATGTAAAGCCTGTCGGGCTTGTGAGCGCTGGTGGTCATTGGAGCATTCCAGTTAAAGCGAAGTTTGG
>JAUHWX010000175.1 GCA_030427285.1 Bacteroidia bacterium | reverse complement strand
GGCCTGTCATTACGGCTCCACCCTGCGGATTCATCATGCTTGGCTTTCCTGCCAATTGAGCCGCTGCATCTACCGTAAAGGTTCCATTTATTACCACTCGTTCGCCTACTTCCAAACCGCTGGCTATAGAATAGCCATTTCCTAAAGATGGCCCCAACAACACTTCGCGCAGTTCATAAGATGGCTCTTCATTATCACCATCCTGAACATATACTACCGACCTTTCACCTGTCCACATAACGGCAGTCTTAGGCAGTATCAGTTCATTGGTTTTACTCAAGTCTGACTGCACCTTGGCCACAGCAAACATTTCAGGTCTTAATTTTCCATCCGTATTTTTCACCTCCACACGTACACTCGTTACTCGCGTTTGTGCATTTACCGTAGGGTTTACAAAAGTTATTTTCCCAGAAAAATTCTTGCCCGGAAGGGAAGCAACGGTGAAACTCAGTTCATCACCCACATCAACAAAATTCAGGTCACCTTCATAAGCATCAAAAACCACCCATACCTTGCTTAAATCGGCAATAGTAAAAAGAGCTTCACCTTTTTTGAGGTAATCACCCACATTCACTTTTTTATCCAGCACTATGCCTGATCTATCCGCGTAAATCCCAATGTTTTCCATCACCTTTCCACTTGACTCCAATTCCTTAATCTGGCTTTCGGCCACTCGTAAAGATTTGAGCTTTTCTAAAGAGGCCTGATACAGTGCTGGCTGCTTATCTTTTATTTGAACGGCTTGCAGCAATTCCTGTTGGGCAGCAATTAATTCGGGAGAATATATGCTCGCCAACTTTTGTCCGGCTTTTACCTCTTCTCCGGTAGTGTTCACCAGCAACTCTTCTATCCGGCCATCTACATGAGATGGTTGCGTTTTCACCAGTCTTTCATTTGGCATCACCTTTCCATTCAGTCGAATGCTTTTTATCGCATTTTCCTTGCCCACCACTATGGTTTGAATGTTAGCCAATTTAGCAGCCGTTGCACTCATCTTTACCGCCATTGGGTTGTCCTTGTGGTCAGCTCCCTTTGCTAAGGGAATGAGATCCATCCCACAAATAGGACATTGCCCTGGTTCCTGTGATCGGATTTGTGGATGCATTGAGCATGTCCAGGTTGTGGACTCATGCTCATGCTCGGCTTCTTTGGCTTTAGGATTCTCCTTTGAGCCACCAAAAAATAAAGCGCCAATAAACACACCAGCCACCAAGGCTAGAGCTATCCAAACTTTTGAACTTACATTTTTCATACTCTCCTTACTTTAAACTTCTTCGTAATAATTGAGCATTGACAGCACAAATAATTGTACTTAAACTCATCAATGCTGCTCCTATAGCGGGACTTATCATTATGCCTTGCTGATACAGAACTCCTGCAGCCAGTGGAATGGCAACTACATTATAGCCTGTGGCCCAAACCAGGTTTTGAACCATTTTTTTATAAGTGGCTCTCCCAAAAAGTATGAGCCTCGAAATATCTTTTGGACTACTTTCGGTTAAAATAATATCAGCAGTTTCAGCCGCTACATCAGTACCCGATCCTACTGCAATACCCACATCTGCTTTTGCCAATGCCGGAGCATCATTCACTCCATCCCCAGTCATGGCCACAAAATGACCTTCGCTCTGAAGCTTCTCAATAATTTCTGATTTTTCATGTGGCAACACCTCGCTATAATAGCCATCCAATGAGAGTTTATCGGCCACAGCTTTGGCTGTTTGCTCATTGTCGCCCGTTGCCATATACACTTTTATACCTACCTCTTTTAACTGCTCTATGGCTGCTCTACTCTCTTCACGTATTTGATCTGCCAGAGAAACAAAGCCAATTAACTCTTTGTCTTTTAGTACAAACACCACCGTTTCTACATCTTCATTAAAAGCATTTTTAGGAATATCAATATTCTCACCTTCTAAATATCCCGGACTTACTATTGCATAAGAGCCTCCATTTACTCTAGCCATTACACCCTTTCCCTTTTCAGCTTTAAAATCAGACACCGATGGTAATTCCAGTTCCCGGGCCTTTGCCTCCTTCACTATCCCCTTGGCTATAGGATGCTCTGAACTACCTTCTATTGCGGCTACTATTTTCAGAAAATCGCTCTCGCTCATTCCATCCTTCAATACCTCCACACGGTTTACACCAAAATTTCCTTCGGTGAGCGTTCCTGTTTTGTCAAATACTATAGCATCAATCTTCCTCGAATTTTCGAAAGCCGTTCTATTTCTAATCAACAAACCATTTTTTGCCGACAAGGCAGTGGAAATTGCCACCACCAACGGTACAGCCAATCCCAAAGCATGCGGGCAGGTAATAATCATTACCGTTACCATCCGCTCTAAGGCAAAATCAAATCCAAGATTGCTAAGCGTGAGCCATGCTACAAGTGTAATAACCCCTGATGCCAAAGCGATGTAGGCCAACCAACCGGCTGCTTTATCCGCAAGATTTTGTGTTTTAGACTTTGTCTTCTGCGCTTCCTCCACCAGCTTTATTACCTTTTTCAGATAACTGTCTTCTCCAGCAGTAGTCACCTCTACCTTCAGCGCACCATCACCATTAATAGAACCACCAATCACTTTGTCACCAGTAGTTTTTTCCACGGCCCTACTTTCGCCCGTCAGGGCACTTTCGTTCAGCTCAGTGTGTCCTTCTTTTATCCGCCCATCTGCGGGAATTTTCTCGCCTGGCTTTATCAGAATTAAATCTCCCTTTTTAAGATCATTAATTTTAACCTCTTTGGTTTCATTGCCTTCCATCAAGTGGGCAGAAGCGGGCATAAGCTGAGCTAATTTCTCCAAAGCCTTGGAAGCCCCCATCACCGATTTCATTTCCAACCAATGACCAAGCAGCATGATGTCAATAAGTGTTACCAACTCCCAGTAAAAGACTTTTCCGCTAAGGCCAAAAGAAACAGCCGTGCTATATACCCAAGCCACAGAGATAGCAATGGCAATCAGCGTCATCATCCCAGGGCCACCAGCCTTCAGTTCGCTAACCAGTCCTTTGAGAAATGGCCAACCACCGTACACGTAAATAATCGTTGCCAATGCCACCGAAACATAGGTCATCCCCACAAAGTTGATGCTAAAGCCCACTAAATCCTGAAGCATGGGCGAAAACAAAAGCACTGGTACGGTTAACACCAGGCATATCCATAAGCGCTTTTTGAAATCATTTATCATAGCATTATGATCATGTCCCTCATGATGATGGCCGCTGTGGTCATGCTCCATATCATGATGCTTATGGTGGCCATGCTCCTCTATTTTCACCTTGTCATCCTTCATTATTTTGTAGCTTCAAGTCTCTTAATAATTGCTTCCATTTGAGCGATCTCGCGCTTCTGAGCTTCAATGATATCCTTTGCCAGCTTTTTGGTTTCAGGATCTTTTAATTGTGCATTTTCACTAACTAAAATGGCCGAGGAATGATGCGGAATCATTGCCTTCATATATTGTATATCCTTAACAGTGCTTTGGCTTCGTAGTAGAAAAAGGCTCACACAAAACACCAAAATGGCTCCCCCAATTATCATGGCATTTTTCGTTTTATTCTTATACATCGAAAGCATAAATAAGAGCATAACAATGGCCATCGGTGCCACCATCAAAAAAGTCATAAATATTCGGGTTTGACTGATGTATATGTGGTTCATTTCTACCACATTCAAAAACATCGTTGAATACATCAAAATGAAGGAACATCCCATCATTAAAAAGAACTTGCTGTACATTGATTTGTCCATTGTGATATTGATTTAATTAAATTATTGCTCGTTTACATTGTAGTTCAGATATTGCACCACAGCCTGTTTATCCAAATATTTTCGGTAGGCCATCAACTTCAGTTTTTTATACTGAATAAGTTTTTGCTGAAGTCGTAACACTTCTTCAAATTCCACCCTATCATTAGTATAGTCCGTAATCACCAACTCCAAGGTTTTATTTACCAAAGTAATTTCCTCGCTATACAGTTTCATTTCATCATTGGCCTGTTGCAGTTCATAAAACTGCATATCACGCTTTGATTCCAATAGATCCCATTCATTTTGTGCATCCAGCTGATATTGTTTTTTCATAAACTCAGCCGATTTTATGGCTCCTGAATATTGCTTTCGCCAAATGGGGAGACTGATAGATACCATCGGCATTACCACATCATTTCCATTATCCGGCACCACCATATCCGTGCGTTCATCTACCACCACATAATCTACTCCCACTCCTATTTTAGGTAAGCCACTCTTTTTTGCCGCTTTGCTTTGAAACTCGGCTCCCTTTTGTAGCTCTGTATATTTGGCCACACTGGGGTGTGAAAGACTATCGGTAGAAACCGAGGCCTGTTCTGACACCTCTATAGTGTCAATTAGTGTTACCATCGCATCCACTTCTCGATTAATCTGCCTGTTAAAAACTCGCTGCAGGGGAACCATTTGATCATTTAGAATTTTCAGCTTTGTGGCCGATTCTTCCATTTGAATTTGTACCCTATAGGCATCAGATAATTTTGCTGTGCCACTACTTATTCTTGAAGTGGTAAGCTCTTGATAGCTTTTAAGTATTTCAAGATTCTCACTTTCCAATTTGATGAGTTTCTGTAGTTCCCACAGCTTATAGTAATCCGATTTCAGCTCACTCATCAATTTCTCACGAGCATCAATAAACTGGAGATAGTTGGCCTGAGCAACGGCTGCGGCAGCACCTCCTTTTGCCGAAAGGCTACCAAACCACGGAAACATTTGCGAAAGCGAAAACTTCATGCGCTGCGGGCCAACTCTCGTTTCTACAGGTTTTATAAAATAACCAAATGACAATGTAGGATCGGGCAAACCACTGGCCTGAGCCACACGCTCAAGACTGGCTTCAAAAGCGGCATATTTTGCCTGAAGGCCAAGGTTATTTTCTGCTGCTTGCGATAAATATTCCTGTAAAGGGTCTTGAGCACCTGCTTGAAGTGTCAAAAACCAAAATGCTATGAACCAAGTCTTTTTCATTTTCTAATTTTTAAAGTCCTTACAGAGCACTACTTTCCTCGCTTTGCTTATTCAATAATTTCCTTTCCATCCACATGGAGTAAATCACGGGTACCACAAAAATGGTGATGGTAGCAATCGTCATCCCTCCAAAAGCCGGAATGGCCATAGGTATCATTATATCCGATCCTTTTCCGCTGGAAGTAAGAATAGGCACAAGCGCAATAAGCGTGGTAGCTGTGGTCATTAATGCCGGACGTACTCTACGCTGACCAGCCTCAATCACCGCTGCTCTGATACCCTCTCTCGTTTTGTCCACCTCTTTGGCAAAACGTTGATCTAAATAAGTGGCCATCAGTACACCATCATCGGTAGCAATGCCAAACAGAGCTATAAACCCAACCCAAACGGCCACGCTCAGGTTTATGGTTTTTACCTGAAATAAGTTTCTAAGGTCAGTTCCAAAAAGCTGGAAGTTCATAAACCAATCTTGGCCATAAAGCCACAGCATGATGAAACCGCCTGCAAAGGCTACGGCAATCCCGCTAAAAACCATCATGGATGTGGTAACAGATCTAAACTGAAAATACAGGATGAGGAAAATGATAAGAAGCACCACCGGCACCACAATGCTCAAGCGCTTTTCCGCACGAATCTGATTCTCATAGTTTCCAGAAAAACGATAACTCACTCCGGAAGGCACCTCCAGTTCGCCATTATCAATGGCCATTTGTATCGCATCTTGAGCATCATTTACCACCGTTACTTCAGAGTAGTCACCCGTTTTATCAAACAGTACATAACTGGTTAAAAAGGTTTCTTCACTTTTGATAACCTGTGGCCCTTTTACAAACTCCATACTGGCCAATTGCCCCAGCGGAATTTGCACCCCCTGCTTATTGGTCACCAAAATCTCTTTGATTTTTTCAGGATCATCACGCAGCTCACGTGGGTATCTTACCCTTATCGGGAAACGCTCACGGCCTTCTACCGTTACTCCAATCTGCATTCCACCAATTCCGGTTTCTATGCTCTTTTGAACATCCTCTACCGAAAGGCCGTAGCGAGAAATTGCATTTCGATCTATGTCTATTTCCAAATAAGGCTTACCCACTACTCGATCCGCAAACACGGCCTCTTTTTTCACAGAAGGAACCGTTTTAAGGATAGATTCCAGCTGGAATCCAAAGTCTTCAAGAGTTTTTAAATCCGGACCCTTTACTTTGATTCCCATGGGTGCGCGCATACCTGTTTGCAGCATTACCAATCGCGTTTCTATGGGCTGTAATTTGGGCGCAGAGGTTACTCCGGGAAGGTTCGTCACGCTAACAATTTCATTCCAAATATCATCTGGAGACTGAATGTGCTCACGCCAGTTTCTAAAATACTCTCCGTCCTTATCCTGCTGTAGCTTTTCAAAATCTAAATCCATGGCCATAATCTCTTCCCATGAAAGTGACTCACCCGAACGCAGGAGGTATTTACCATCTTCGTCTACCGCAAATCTCAACCTTTGCCCATCCTTACCTACGGCATATTCAGGTTTGTAATTGATGATATTTTCATACATCGAAATGGGTGCTGGGTCTAATGCACTTTCAGCACGCCCCATTTTACCAACCACCATTTCCACCTCAGGAATGGTATTTACCCGCATGTCAATTTCCCGTAGGGTTTTTAGATTTTCTTCCATCCCGGAATGGGGCATAGAAGTAGG
>JAUHWX010000174.1 GCA_030427285.1 Bacteroidia bacterium | reverse complement strand
AAATCAAGAGTACTCTGCCCATATCCACGGGGTTTAAAAGGGTGAGCCCCAAAGCAAGGTTTTCTAATGGGAAACCTTCAAAAGCAACTAAGACTACTAGAAATATTCCATCGTAAATAACGGCCAACAATAGCCAGATAAATAAGCCCAGTCCAAAACCTTTTAGCCTGTTTTCATTAGCCAAAACCAACCAAGCAGCAATCACACAAAATATTACAGTAAGTACTATGGCAATTACAGTGAGCACAAGCCACTGCGCGCTAAATATTTGATTAAAATCATGAAAGGCTAAGGGAATTAAAATACCCAAACCTACACTTACACTCAAGGCGGCACTAAGTCCTAGCACATATCCACCAAAAATACTTTTGCGGGAGATGGGCTGCGCCAGCAATATTTCTACATAATCGCGTACCTGATACATGTACATCATACCATAAATCATGCTAATGAGTGGCACCAGCAAAATGATAATATTCATAAGACTCACTACCACTTTGGCGCTATCACCACTTAAGTAAAGCAGGCCACCACAGGTAATAATGAAGAAGAGTAGATAGACCATCGTCCAGCGGCTGCGGATGAGGTCGAGAAAGCAATATTTAAAAACTTTTGACATGACTACGCGGCTTTTTTGAGGGTGAGTAATTGGGCTATGGCATGCTCCGTATTGGGTGCGCCAGTTTTGGTGAGCAACTCTTGCTGCGTGCCGCGGTAGTATACTTTGCCATCCAGTAGAAATACAATTTCATCGGCCAGCTCTTGCACAATGTCCATAATGTGCGTGGTGAGCAAAATGGTTTTTCCAGCGGCTTGCTCCATGCGCAACCAATCCTTGAGCGCTATCAGAGCCACAGGGTCAAGCCCAATGGTGGGTTCATCCAAAACTATGGTTTGCGTGTCATACATCAAGGCGCTTACTAAGTTTACTTTTTGGCGCATACCGCCAGATAAAGTGCGGAGTTTCTTTTTATAAAAAACTTCCACACCAAAGCATTCCATTAGCTGGGATTTACGCTCGGCCTTGCCTCTTATATTTTCAATAAAATCAAGAAACTCTTCCACGGTAAGGTTTTCCGGAAAACGGGCAATTTGAGGGAGGTAAGCAATGTTTTTGCGGTAATCGTTGCCTTTCTTTACTTTTCCATCAATCAATATTTCGCCAGCGGTAGGGTGTACCATGCCCATTAGCGATTTTATCAAGGTGGTTTTTCCAGAGCCATTTGGCCCCAGTATGGCAAATATTCCGGCTTGGTCAAACTTTAGGTCTATACCATGAAGTACCTGCTGTTTGCCAAATTTTTTATGGATGTCTTTAAATTCAATCATGGTTGTTGTGGGATTTTGTGGGTGTAAACAATAGTGGGTTTTACTTAAATAGGGTATGGCTTCATCAGAGGCTCCTCGTCAATCAGGTTAGTGGGGGTAACCGCAGGAGCCATTTTTTCAGTAAAGTTTAAAACCTCTATAAATGAGCTTCGCAGAAGTATGATGCTTTCATCAATGCGCGAAACCAAGTAGCTAAATAGGTTTACCGGACGGTGTGGTACATCGCCAATTCCATCTTTGTCCAAATCGTAACCATCATAGTCATCCCAAAAATTATTGCTGTAGGTGTTATGATCTGTTTTGGCATCGGTAGCTACATTAAAGCTATTAGCAATAAAATTATTTTGCTTCAGCATATTGTCCATGGAGCTGCCACGCATTTTTAGCGCCCAGCCATTAGCATTAAATTCATTTGCCGTAAAGTCTACACGGCTGCTGCCTTCGCTATATATGCCGATGGTGTTTTTCTTAAAAGTATTTCTCTCTATGCGGCTGTCATATATTTCTTTGAGCAATAGCCCATAGGAAGCACGACCCCAGTTTTCAAGAAAATTGTTTTCTACCATGGTAATGTGGTCGCTAAACATGACCGCCACACCCGCACCATTATCTGTAAAAGTGTTGCCGTTATAAACATCATCATTGCTAAACATAAAGTGCAAACCGTAGCGCAGATTGTGGCGGCTCATGTTGTGAGAAATAGCAGAATTATCGGTAAACTCAAGGTAGATACCATCACGGTGGTGTTCTACCAGATTGTTTTCAATTTTCATGCTATCGCAATACCAAAGGTGAATGGCATTGGCAGATGAATGCTCCTGCTCGGCATTTCCAGTAATGTTGTTGCCTTCGATAAAACCATTTTTTGACTTGGTGCAAAAGATGGCAAAAAAGCAGTCTTCGATGGTATTTTCGCTAAGGGTAAAATACTGAGAGTAATCTACCCAAATAGCGGCCAAATCTTTAATATAGCTCTTGTGTACATCCTTTAAGGTAAAGCCAGAAATGGTAACGGAATCGGAGCGAACTTCGAATATACCGCTCTTTTCTGGAGCTTTTATACTTACCTGGCCACAGGCCAAAATAGTTAGTGGTTTTTCTATCACTATGGCGTCAGTGGGTGTATATTCGCCAGTGTTTACACAAATGGTGTCAAAAGGGGCAGCCCTTTGTATGGCCTGTGAAATGGAGGCAACCGCCTGAGAGGAACCCACTTCCCACTCTTTTGAGAAGGCGGTCACGCTCCAACCCACAACTATGATTATAACAACCAAATATCTGTTCATAGCTCTGGTAAATTTTCCAGGCCTTCCGCTACTTGCGGATAGGTAAATATTTGTCCACCATTGATTTCTACCAGTTTTTCGGCCTCACTTTTTGTGGGTACAGCGGTGAGGTAGGCACCCATGGGGCTAGGCAGTTTTTTGCTGCGCACTATGTAAGCTCCTTCGGCAGGAATCAGCTTTTTGGGTGTATTGTAATCGGTCACCAATTCTTGCTGGTAGGCCGTTTCTTCATTTTCATGTTTATAATTTATAAGGCATTCCAAAGCGTCAAAGCTGTAGGTTTTGCCTTTGCTGGTTTGCAGCTGTGCAGCATAGCGTTCGTCTACTATGCTCATCCGGCAATAGTCGCAGGCTTGGTGGCCGTACTCTATTGGTTTTACTTTTGGCTTGCAGCCAATAAGTGTGAATAGGGCTACGGTAAAAAATCCAAAATACTTAATCATGATGTTGTGGGTTTTAGCCTCGCTCATCAGGCGAGATTATGCTTCTCATGTGGGTAAAAAAATGCGACAGATGAGAAGCTTATCTGCCGCATTTTTTGAGTTTTAAGTTGTTGAGCGAACTGAAGTTTTAGTGAATCTCATTTTTAGCCAAAAGGCAACAAAGGATAGAAAAAGGGCAACTCCAGTAAAAATGCCACCAATGCCCGGATATGATTTGGCATTAAAGTTTAGCAGCATTTTAGAACCAAATAGTGGTGGTTGATAACTTTGCCCGGGCACTTTGATAGGCGCCATTGGACTTAAGTTGTGGCCGTAGTCATATTCCCATAGGTAAAAGTCATAAATACCTAATGCGCCCAATACCAGAAAAATAAGAGCCCATGTGAGGTACAGCCAAGACTTGTTTGCAATAGCTGCAATAATGCCAAAAACACCAAGTGCGCCTACTACCCAAGGGAAGTAAGTAAGCTCAGGAATGCTATCCGGCTCTATCATTTTCATGCCTACATAGTGATTCAAAATGTTGATATTTTGAAGCGTGCCTGGAGAGTCTCCGGTAATTTGATTTATCCAGATGTACATGGTTATACCATCAGGATATTGAGGAGCTATGAGTGTTATTTCCCATAAGGGAAAGAAGAAAAGCATGAGCAGGCAAGCAACGGCTATTATGGCTAATACTCTTGGAATAGATTTCATGATGCGGGTTTTATGGGTTGTGAGTGTGCGTAAAGGGGCTGCCTATTTTTTTAATGAAAAGCACTTTCAATAATTCTAAACATCAGGCAACCCCAATTACATACACAGTCATCTATTATTCACCGGTGGTGGCAGTTACCGCAGGAGCTTGACCTTTGGCAGATACTCTTAAGTAACCTTGCATTTCCTGGTGCAGTGCAGAGCAAAAGTCAGTACAGTAGAATGGAATTACCCCTGGCTTTTTAGGCTCCCACAGCAAGGTTTCGGTTTGTCCCGGCATTATCAGTAGTTCGGCAGTTTGTGCGCCCATTACTGAAAATCCGTGTGGTACATCCCAGTCTTGCTCCAGGTTAGTTACGTGGAAATACACCTTGTCTCCCACTTCAATACCTTCTACATTATCAGGAGCAAAGTGGCTACGTATAGTGGTCATATAAATGTGCACTTCGTTACCATTTTTCTCCACGCGGGTTTCGCTTTCGCTTTTTGTAGCGTGAGGGTGGGTATTTTCTTCAAGAGAGTAAATCTTCTTACTGTTTGGTACAATCAAATCAGCGGCAATGGCCTGTGCGTAGTGTGGTTCACCAATGGTGGGGAAGTCAAGTATGAGTTCCATCTTGTCACCGGTAATGTCATACAACTGCGCAGAGTGTGCCAACTCAGGACCAGTAGGCAGGTAGCGATCTTTGGTAATTTTATTAAGCGCTACCATGTATTTACCCCATGGCTCTTTACTATCTCCACCAGGTATCATTAGGTGTCCTACAGAGTAGTATGTGGGTATACGGTCAAGCACTTCCCAGGTACCTAATTTCCACTTTACTACCTCACTACTAATGAAGAATGTGGTGTAAGCATTTCCCTGTCCATCAAATTCGGTATGCAATGGCCCCAGGCCTCCACTCTCTACAGTTCCGGCTACCACATCTTCAAAGTTTAGTACAGGAATTCCATAAGCTTCGCCAGCAAAAGATTCATTTTCGATGGCTTGAATCATTTTGTCAAAGCTGTGTACAGTAAGGTTTGCGTTAAGCTTACCGTTACCAATAATGTAAGAACCAGTAGGGTCTACATCCACTCCGTGTGGAGACTTAGGGGTAGGTAGGAAGTACACTACTCCAGGGCATTCGGTTGGGTCAAGTACACGTACCTTATTTTTCTTGATACTCTCAGCCATGTGTTTGTTCTCATCATATCTGTTGATCAAATACTCAGAGTCCATTTCCTTAAACTTACCTTGCTGAATGTACTCCTGGGCTTTTTTCCAGTTGATGGCAGCAATGTAATCCTTGTCGTTTTGAGAAGCGTTTACTTCTTTTAGGGTATGAGATTCTTCGGTATTATAAGTGGTGAAGAACATCCATCCATGAGATTTTCCTTTACCTCCATGGGCTAGGTCATAATCGTATCCTGGCATCAATACCTGAAAGTCGATATCCATGTGGCCATGCTCAGGGTCTACAGAGATGAAAGACAAAGAGCCTTTGAATTTGCCTTTGTATTCAGCAATAGACATATCCGTTTGCGGGATGGGTACACTAAAGCGGGTACCAGCCACTACATACTCACTGTTTTCGGTAGTAAATGGAGAACTGTGATTACCACCAGCATTAGGCAGCTCAATTATCTCAGCGGTTTCAAATGTGGTGAGATCAATACGGGCTACACGTGGAGTGTTATTTCCGTTTATAAAGATGTATTTGCCATCAGGCTTTCCATTAGTTTGAGAAAGCTCAGGGTGGTGAGCGTCATCCCATGGAATAAAACCGTGAGTAGTTTCAAGTAGGGGTTTGGTTTCTTCATTAAAGCCATAACCTTTTTCACCATCTACAGAAAATACGGGTACCACTTTTAGCAATCTTCCTGATGGAAGTCCGTACACACTGATTTGGCCACTAAATCCACCGGACATAAAAGCGTAAAACTCATCATACTCACCTGGTGCCACATATACTTTTTCGGCAGCACTGGATTTGTTTATGGCGCCACCTTTTTTGGCGGCCGTTCCATCATTGCTGTTGTTGCTACAGCCTTGCGGCACTGTCATCGCAAGTGCGATGATGGCCATGATTTTTGTTATGCGATTCATTGTATTCTTTGTTTTGGGTTGTTATTAAAGCGTTCTGAAGTACTCAAGAATTTTGCGCGCTTGATCTTCAGTTATGTTTTGATCGGCCATGATGGCTCCGTTAGATTCGGCAAGCACCTGCTTGGCCAGTGGGTCTTTTTGTACCATTTCGGTAGGATTGATAATCATGTTCATCACCCATTCCGGAGTTCTTCTCTCAAGAATATCTTTTGGAGCTGGTCCGATGTACTTTTTATCAGTTTTATGGCAGGCAGCACAGTTTTTATCGAATAATGCTTTGCCTTCTTCCACCATCCCTTGGTCTATGGTTTCACCAAGTACAACTTCTGATACAGGCCCTATTCCTTTACTAGTCATTGGGTCAATTGGCGGAGCTTTTTCTTCCTTTATAGCTTTTTCGTGGGCTACTACATCAGGAGTTTTTACCGTTTTTCTTTCTTCGGTTCCACCTCCACCACAAGCGGCTACTACCATCAAGAGGGCAAGAGCGGCTATGGTTGTTAACTTTTTCATGGGTCTTTGTTGTTTTAATTATGGTACGAAGGTAAAGGGGCGGCTGAGGGGAAAAAATGACATTTATCATATAAAAGAGTTTTTTGTCTTTTATTATGCTTCTCGGAATGTAATGCCGCTATTTTTTTAATAAATCAAATGAATACCATGAATGCAGTATCAAAATAACCTGGTGGGTAGAGGGGCAAAATTTGCAGAAATGGTGTATTAGATTTCCAGCTTCAGTTTTAGCACAACGTTTCTTCCCATGCTGGGGATGCCACCCCAGTTCAAATGATCACGGTAGTAAGTGTCCAGCAGGTTGTTGGCAGCTATTTCTACTTGAGTCTTTATTTTTTTAAACGGT
>JAUHWX010000173.1 GCA_030427285.1 Bacteroidia bacterium | reverse complement strand
TGAGCATGAAATTGCGCCAACCACTTTACCACCGTTTTAGCTTCTTGGTACGTGCAGGATTGTTTTAGGTTTGGGTAAGAATGGGAAAGGTCTTCGAGAACTAAAACTTGTACAGAAGTTCGGTTTTCGCTGTAAAGCAGCTGAGGTACTTTTACTGTAGAGGGGAGCGTAGCAGCATACTTTTCATACCAGTAGCTTTCCACTTGATAGGATTTAACTTTTCGCTCATGCGAACGATTGGAAACCCATCCACGAGGGTGCTTATTTTTTTCTTCAAGGAGGATACATTTTACCACTACCGAAGGCATTCGTGCCCCTTTCATTTTTAACCTAAATATCCCACCATAATCACTCCACAAGCTTTGTATTTTGCTGTAGCTCAAAATGGCTTTCGCACTTAGTTGCCTTTTAATATTTGGAAGAAATGCGGCAAGAGTATCATTCATATTTGCAAAAGTAGGAAAGGGAGCAAGATGCGGATCTTTCCCAAAGAGGAGAAATCAATAAAACCAATTATATTCGGAGCAACGAATTTCTAAAAACAACAACTATGAGCTACATAAGCCCGGGTGAAAAGAGTATTTTATTAGCTGACTTAATAGCATTAGCCAAAAGCGATGGAGTGGTTAACTTCTCCGAAATGACCTATCTACTTTGGGTAGCACAAAGACTTGGTGTAAATCAATCGGAGCTTGAAACCTTGATGAGTAGAAAACCATCAGACTTTGATAACGTATCTCCAAATCAGCGCTTAGAGCAGTTTCATAGATTGTTAAATATGATGTTTGTGGACACACAGGTGGAAGCTGAAGAACTGGAGAAATGCCGTGAATTAGCTTACAAAATGGGCTTGGATAGAGCGAAGGTTGATCAGCTACTTTCCGAAATTGCCGTAAACCCACAGGTGATGGTGGATTTAGAAACCTTGAAGTCGAAGTTTGAAAGAAAATGAAATGAAGCCTCTCTAATCTCACCGTTTGCTACACTATACAAATAGTTATTACAAATATGTGAGAAGCAGGCGATGTTGGTGAGTTTATAGCGGTCATAATCAGAAATGGGAGAGGTTTGCTTATTAAATAAATTCTAATCCTATACTCCACTCATCGGCCTGCCGTTTTCCTATCCATTATATTATTGCCACCTTTGTTAGCGTTTTGATTCATCCTATAGATCTCACCATATTTATCGCTTACCTGCTGGCTATGCTCGGTGTGGGTTTCTACTTTATGCGTAGGAACAAAAATGTGGATGACTACTATGTGGGTGGCCGGGGAATGAGCAGCGGACACATCGGCTTGAGCGTAGTGGCCACGGATGTTGGTGGAGGCTTTTCTATCGGTTTGGGAGGTTTAGGTTTTGCCATTGGCCTTGCCGGTAGCTGGATGCTTTTTACAGGTTTGGTTGGAGCCTGGCTTAGCGCGATAATCTTGATTCCTCGGGTGTTTAAGCTGATTTCAAAACACAAGCTTTTCACCTTTCCGGAAATTTTTCTTCACCTATTTAATAAACGAGTTGCGCTGATTGCGGGAGTGATTTCGGCCATCGGTTATATAGGTTTTACAAGTGCACAAATTTTGGCTGGTGCCAA
Organism: Bacteroidia bacterium; assembly: GCA_030427285.1. Taxonomy (GTDB): domain Bacteria; phylum Bacteroidota; class Bacteroidia; order Flavobacteriales; family Schleiferiaceae; genus Owenweeksia. Next base: position 5,119 of record JAUHWX010000173.1, on the reverse strand, counting down.
ATTAGCCACAGCTACTTTTCCAAGTTTAGATTTACAGCAAGCGGTTTTAATAATGGGAATTACGGCCGTGGTGTACACGGTCTTTGGCGGACTAAAAGCAGTGATATATACAGACACCGTGCAGTGGCTTTTGCTGATGGTAGGTTTGGTTTTTATTGGAATACCACTCGGCTATCAGGCCGTGGGCGGTTGGGAAGGCATTACTTCCACGCTCGATCCTAGCTTTCTTGACATTTGGAATGTAGAGTGGCAGCAACTGCTGAACTGGGCAATTACCATTATACCAATCTGGTTTATCGGAATGACCCTGTATCAAAGAATTTATGCGAGCAAAGATGAGAAAACCGCCAAGCGAGCCTGGTTTATTGCCGGACTGTTTGAGTGGCCGGTGATGGCTTTTATGGGCGTGCTTTTAGGCTTGTTTGCAAGAGTAGCCGTTCAGCAAGGACTTTTTGAAGGGCTAGGCTATGGAGCTGTTGCCGATATGGACAGCGAAATGGGCTTGCCAGTAATGCTTCGAACTGTGCTTCCTGTTGGTTTGATGGGACTGATGATGTCAGCCTATTTTTCAGCAATAATGAGTACTGCGGATAGCTGCTTAATGGCAGCCAGTGGAAATGTGGTGACGGATATATTGTCTAATGTACTTCCCGTAAAGGAGGAAAAGCTGCTGAAATATTCGCAAGTAGCTACTTTTATAATTGGAGCCGTGGCGCTTTTGCTGGCTACCGTAATGACCAATGTGCTGGATTTGATGTTGCTGTCCTATTCCTTCATGGTTTCGGGATTATTTATTCCGCTGATAGCGGCACTCTTTTTTAAAAAGAAAGACCCTAAAGCTGCCATAGCTGCGATGATAAGCGGAGGAACAACCACGCTGGTTTTGGAGTTATTGAAAAAAGAAGAATTCATAAAGATGCCCTGGAATATCGATCCCAACATTTTCGGGATTTTAATGTCTTTAATAGTGTACCTATTGGTTTCCAACAGAAAAAATTAAGAAATGAATATTACAAGAATAGAAGGAAAGGAAGGCCCGCACAGACAATTTACAAATGATAAAGTGGCTGATTTTCTCTTTGAGCATTTAGAGCAATACGGAGATGAAAGAGTTGATATTATGAAGTGCTTGAATTATGTTTTTGCCAAAGGAGGATCAATAACGGTAGCGCATGAAGGTGACACCATAAAAGGTGTGGTAGTGCTAAATGACACTGGAATGGAAGGCTATATTCCTGAAAATATTTTGGTGTACATAGCAGTGCATAATAGCACCCGTGGGCAAGGAGTAGGTGGAAAACTGATTGAAGATGTGCAGAGCAAAACTCAAGGTGACATCGCGCTGCATGTAGAGCCGGACAACCCTGCCAAAAAGCTTTACGAAAAGCTGGGTTTTACTAATAAGTATCTGGAAATGCGGTACCAGAGCAGATAGAATGTGGAATTTCGCACGCAGATTCCGCAGATCACCGCTGAAAATATCTGCGCCTATCTGCGAAATCCGCGTGAAAAAAACAAACCTGCGTTCACTTGAAAGGAAAAAACACATCAGCGAGACAAGAAAAATGACAGTACAGGAATTACAAAAAATACGAAGACATTTACATAAACACCCTGAAGTTTCTACTGAAGAGGTGGAGACACAGCGCTACGTCAAAAAGCATCTCGAAAAGCTGAATCACGATGGCTTGCAGGAGGTGGGAAAAACAGGCTTGGTTATTTTCTTTAAAGGAAAAGATGCCGGAAAGAAAATTCTACTTCGTGGTGATATGGATGCTTTACCTATTCAGGAGATAAATGATTTTGCGTACAAATCGATAAATGATGGTGTTTCCCACAAATGTGGTCATGATGGGCATACTACGATTTTGTTGGGGGTAGCAGATTACCTTTCGGAGAATAGACCGGAGAAAGGCGAGGTATGTTTGGTATTTCAACCCGCTGAAGAAAACGGGAAGGGAGCGAAGGCAATTTTGGAAGACCCCAATTTTAGTTTTGACGCGGATAAAGCCTATGCGCTCCACAATTTGCCGGGCTACCCATTGCATAAAGTAGTTTGTAGAAAATCGAGTTTTACGGCTGCGGCCAAAAGTGTGATTTTTAAACTCAACGGAAAAACATCGCATGCTGCGGAACCCGAAAAAGGAATAAATCCGGGACTGGCGATTTCTGAGATTTTACAGCTTAGCGAAAGCTTGTCCGAAAAGGATATCAATAAGGATGATTTCCGATTGATTACCATGGTGCATGTGGAAATGGGCGAGAAAGCCTATGGCATTTCTGCCGGATATGGTGAGGTACATTTTACCCTGCGCACTTGGCGAAATGACGTAATGGAAATGCTAGATAAAAACTTGGTTGAGGCCGTAGAACACATTTGCGCCAAGCAAAACCTGAAACTCGAAAAAGAGTATTTGGAGATATTTCATGCCAATGATAATGACGAGGGAGCCTATGAAATAATAAAACAGGCGGCCGCCAATAATAGCCTTAGCTTTGAAGATCGCGAAACGCCTTTCAAATGGGGCGAGGATTTTGGCTTATTTACTGAAAAGTATAAAGGCGCCATGTTTGGAATTGGCTCGGGCGAAAACTGTCCGGCACTTCACAATCCCGATTATGACTATCCGGATGAAATTACGGAAACGGGAATCAAAATGTTTACAGAAATTTTAGCTCTGTCGCAGCAAGAAGTATGATGGAAAACACCAGCTACATTGAGCTTAGCCGAAAGGCTGTGCAAAATAACTTTGACTATCTACGAGAAATAATAGGCGATAAAGCCGCGATTTCTCATGTAGTGAAGGGCAACGCCTATGGCCATGGTATAAACACTTACGTGCCCTTGGCGGTAGAGCTTGGCGCTAAGCATTTTTCCACCTTTGATGCACATGAGGCGCATCAGGTGTACAATGCTGTAAATGGTGATGCCACGTTGATGGTGATGGGCATGATTGATAATGAGGAGCTGGAGTGGGCGATTGAGCATCAAATTGAATTCTTCGTTTTTGATATTGATCGGCTGAAAAAAGCGATTTCTGCTGCTCGAAAAATAAAGACTCAAGCCAGGGTTCACATAGAGCTGGAAACAGGGATGAACCGAACAGGTTTTGAAAAAGACCAAATGACTGAGGTGATGAAAATCATTAAGGCCAATGCTGAAATGCTGCTTATAAAAGGCTTTTGTACACATTATGCAGGAGCAGAGAGCTATGCAAACTTCTTTAGGGTGAAAGATCAGTTTCAGCGTTTTAAGAAAGGTGTGAAGCGACTAGAAAAAAACGACATTCAGGCCGAAGCCTTACATGCAGCATGCAGTGCCGCTGCCGTGCGTTTTCCAAAATCACGGCTGGATATGGTTCGTATTGGAATTATGCAATACGGTTTTTGGCCCTCTACGGAAACGTATATTGAAAAAGTAAAACCTACTCACATACACAGTGAAGACCCCCTGCAAAGGGTGATAAGCTGGAAGAGTAGAGTGATGAATATAAAACATGTAAAGCAGGGCGAGTACGTGGGATATGGAACCAGCTATTTGGCCACGTCAGATATTAAGGTTGCTACGGTGCCGGTAGGCTATGGTCACGGTTTTAGCCGGTCACTAAGCAATACTGGCCGAGCCTTAGTGCGCGAAGTGCGTGTGCCGGTAATAGGTACGGTAAATATGAATATGATGCTGCTGGATGTTTCTCAGGTGAATAACACGGAGAAAGGTGATGAGGTAGTGCTCATTGGCAACCAAGGAGAAATGAGCATTTCTGTATCTTCATTCAGCGATTACAGTGATCAACTGAATTACGAACTTTTGACAAGACTCCCTCATGATATACCGAGGTATATTGTGGAATAATAAAACGTAAAATGGCCTATTTAACATTAGACAGAAAGAAACTCAAAACGAATTACGATTACCTGAACAAGCTTTTTAAAAGCAATGGCATAGAGTGGGCAATAGTTACTAAAATGCTGTGTGGCTATGAGCCTTATATTCAGGAAGTGCTCAACCTTGGCATTAAGGAAGTTTGCGATGCCCGCATCAGCAATCTGAGGAAGATAAAGGAGATGGCTCCGGATGTGGAAACGGTGTATATAAAGCCGCCTGCCAAGCGGGCTATTGGAGATATTGTAAAATATGCTGATGCCAGTTTTAACACAGAATTTCATACCATAAAGCTTCTTTCTGAAGAAGCTGGTCGACAAGGAAAGGTTCACAAAGTAATCATCATGATAGAGCTTGGCGACTTACGTGAAGGTGTGATGGGTGACCATTTGATGGACTTTTATGAAAGTGTGTTTGAGCTGCCAAACATTGAGGTTACCGGAATTGGTAGTAACCTAAATTGCCTGCATGGTGTGATGCCGAGCCATGATAAGTTTATTCAACTTTCGCTATACAAGCAGTTGATAGAAGCTAAGTTTAACCGCAAGATTCCATGGGTTACTGGCGGTACTTCTGTGGTAATTCCGCTGATAGATTTACACCAGTTACCAGCTGGCGTAAATCATTTTAGGGTGGGGGAGACGCTTTATTTCGGAACCGATTTGGTACACCAAACTATTTTTGAAGGGATGGAGCATGATGTGCTTCGACTGTATGCTGAGATTATTGAAATCACCGAAAAGCCAGTGGTGCCCATCGGTACTATGGAAGCCAACCCTAGTGGAGAAACTTACGAGATAAACGAAGAGGATTATGGCCGTACTACACACCGCTGCATTTTGGACGTTGGGCTCCTCGACATCAATTCTGATTACCTGATTCCCGAAGACAAGACTTTTGAATTTGTAGGAGCTAGCAGCGATATGCTGGTATTGGACATTGATGATAATGACCAAGGCTACAAAGTGGGAGACCTCATTCCTTTTGACCTCAAATATATGGGCGCACTTACGCTGTTGAACTCGAGTTATGTTGGGAAGAGGGTGATATAGGTTAGTGATTAGATGCTACCTCCTTTTAACAACTCCTTGCAGCAGCCTTTCTTCAAAATCATCATCCTTGGAAGACGGACGATGCAAAACAGAAATATCCCCTGTTGATTCCAAAACTACAGCTACTATCTGATCATAGTTGAGAACATTAGCTTCACGCAGTTTGGCAATTACTTGCGCCTCC
>JAUHWX010000172.1 GCA_030427285.1 Bacteroidia bacterium | reverse complement strand
ATAACTTCAATTGCTTTATACATCGCTAGTTTACAAAACCCCTACAAATTATTTTCTCTTTTGCAAATCAGAAAGGTTTTCTACATTTATGCGGATCTTAAGATTGTGCTGCACTAACTAAATATTAATTATGAAAACAAAATTACTAGTATGTCTATCAGTTTTGGCATTTTATGGAAATGCTCAAAACTTACCTTCTGAAAAGCAGGAAGCTTATGAAACTTTAAGCCCTGCCGAGTTTAAAGAAATCAAATCAGTTTACGAACACAAAAGGGAAAAAGCAGTACTCACCAAAAAAAGTGGTGGACCTGTAAGTCAAAGAATGAGTCATGCTGATATTGCATTCACTCTATTTCAAAGCTCAATCAACGCTGTGTTCTCTCCTTTTGCTCCCGACAGTACTTATATCCAAAACTTTGGTTCTCCAAGTGCTATAGGCTCGCATGGCTATGGTCAAACATTTGATCCTACCTCCAAAGGATTTGGTGTAGTGGGTCAGGATTACTTTTCACCAAAAGATGCGTATACTGTGGATACCATTTACGTTGGTGCCCGATACAGAACCTCATCACCAGTTTCAGGACTTACCGGAGATACACTACAGGTAGCTGTGGTAATGGGTGATACACTTGATAACACCGTTTGGCGTGTAGGAATTGGCTATAATGCCGGTACTTACCCTGGACAAACCAGAAGAATAAATGTATTACCACCGCGCTACACTGGAAATGCTACTGTTGGTGTTCCTGGTTCTTTAAATGCGCCTAATAAAATGATTATTAAGTATGCTTTAAAAGCCTCTGATACTGCGGTGAACTATATCAAGATTGTTCCTCCTGCTCCTATTCAAGTGGCTGCCGGAGATAAAATCGGTATCCTTAATACTTTCATTCCTGGTCAAGCCTACAATCCTGCCACTCAAACGTATTATATATCCGGGGCAAAAGGTGATGTAAACAATATTTCTTATTTGCGTTATCAAAACACCAGTACAAGTGATAACAACTCGTATTTCTTAGAGCCACTTACACTAGGGTCTGCTAGTGCCGGAATTAGTTTTACACTCTTCTCCAATACCCGATATGGCGCTTGGACAGGAAATGATGCTTTCAGAAATGAATACGTTTCTCCAAGTGCGACAAGAGCTTACCTAATTGATTTTTGGGTTTCTGGAACTTCAACTGTTGGGCTAGATGAACTAAATGAATTTAAGCCACTTAGCATTTTTCCAAACCCAAGTACGGGTAAAGTTTCTCTTAAAATTAATACTGGAGGAAATTATAAGCTTCAACTAATGGATCTTACAGGAAAGATGGTTCATCAAGAAGACTTATCCGTAAATTCTTCGGAAGAGTTTAACCGTGACTTCTCTTACCTTCCAAAAGGAATATATCTGGTAACAGTAGAGTCAGGATCAAACAAGCAAACCGTAAAATTGAGCTTGCACTAAGTCTTTTGTTTTATACAATTAATGAAGCCGCTTATCAAATTGTGATAGGCGGCTTTTTCTTTTTATACCTCACTATAAATTTCGTTCCCCAAATCTTAAAAAAATCATAAAAAACACAATATGAAGGTATAAGGTTTTAAAAAGTCCGAATGCTTTGTTAACTTTAACCATCTCTGAAATTCTGCTGCGTAAACTAAATCTATAAAAATGAAAACTAGTTTATTCGCAGTTTTTGCGCTAATGGCCCTTAGCGTAAGTGCACAAAATATCCCGCAACATCCCCGAATCGAATATGATACCTTTTCGCCACAGGAGCAAGCAAGGTTTGATTCAGAGTTCGCAACAAAACAGAAACAAATTTCTGATTATAAATCTTCGGCAGGAGCTGTAATTAGTCAGAGAATGAGTCATTCAGACATTGCTTACTACCTCTTTGGCAGTAGCTTAAGACTTGTGTATTCGCCATTTGCACCTGATAGCAGTTATACGCAGGTTTTTACCACACCAAGCAAAATGCAAACTCACGGATTTGGTCAGGTGTTTGACCCTACCTCGTCTGGATTTCCGACTACAGGACAAGACTTTCTTTCAGCTAATGACCCCTATCAGATAGACACAATCTACCTTGGCGTAAGATACCGTACATCTTATCCTGTTAGCGGTTTTACGCAAGATACACTTAGCGTAACCATATTTACGGGTGACACAACCGATAATTCTGTATGGAGACTAGGCATTGGCTATGGCCCCGGCACTTACTATGGTTTAGGCGAACGTGTAGAAGTACTTCCTCCAAGATACACCGGTACCTCAACTGCTGGAGAGCAAGGCTCTATTGATGCTCCAAATAAAATAGTAATCAAGTACGCTCTTACTGCCGCTGATACCAACGTGAATTACCTCAAAATTGTGCCTAACAATCCTATTCAAGTTCCGGCCGGACATAAGGTCGGTGTACATTGCTCTTTTGTACCTGGGCAACCCTTTGACCCCACTACTCAAGTATACTACCGCTCTGGAGGCAAAGGAGATGTAAATAATCTTTCATGGCTATACTTAACCTCCAAAACATCAGCTGATAATATTCCCTACTTTTTAGAATCACATAACTTGTCGAATAGTAGCAAGGCTATAAGTACCGTTTTATTTACCGGCACCCGTTACAATATGTGGACCGGCACTAGCGCTTTTCGCAATGAGTATGTATCGCCAACCGCTACCAATGGAAATTTGGTAGACTTTTGGGTTACTGGCACCTCGTCAGTTAGTTTAGCTGAAAATGACACTCCAAAGCAAATTAATGTATATCCAAATCCCAGTGATGGCCGTATGAAATTTGATGTAACTCAAAAAGGTGAATACACCATTAAAGTATTTAATACAATAGGATATAATGTGTATGAAGAAACTATTCAAGTAGACTCTCCCATGACAATGGAGAAGGATTTTTCTAATCTATCTTCAGGTATATACACTATTTGGGTTCAACATGCTGACGAAATGTTGTCAGGCATGTGGAGCAAAAAGTAACAGGTAATCGCATTTATCCTTATCGATATTTCATTTTGAACAAATCCCTGCGATAAATCGCAGGGATTTTTTTATGCATGCATTTCAATATTTAAAAAGCGCGGTCGATTAATCATTGCTAAAATAAAATTAAGCCTGACCTTTGTATGCTTGAACTATTGGTGCAATTATATGATGTAATTGCTTGCTTTGATAAAGGATGAAGAAAATCTTACTTTACCCGCTGTCGGTTATATTTTATGCCTGCTTTATTGGTATTATGTTTTTATTCCACCCGCTTCAGTGGCTGTGCCTCAAAGTTGGTGGATACAAGGCGCATAAGATTTCAGTGGATTTATTGAACCTTTCTCTTATGTCGTGCTTGTATGTGATAGGAAACAAATGCAGTTATCACAATGCGCAAAATTTACCAAAAGATAAACCGCTGATAATAGTGTCCAATCATCAGAGTATGTTTGACATTATCGCAATTAGCTGGTTTATGCGAGAGCATCACCCCAAGTTTATCTCAAAAGTAGAATTGGGAAAAGGATGGCCAAGTGTGTCCTTCAACTTAAGAAATGGTGGATCAGTGCTTATTGATAGGCAAAACCCAAGGCAGTCAATACCCGCTCTTACCGAGTTTTCAAAGTACATTGCTAAGCACAGGCGCGCTGCTGTTATTTTTCCGGAAGGAACACGAAGTAAAACCGGTGAGTTAAAACCCTTTAGCACAACAGGACTAAAAATATTATTTAAAAATATTCCTGAAGCGTGGGTAGTACCTGTTACTATCAATAACTCGTGGAAGTTGCTTAAATACGGTTCATTTCCTGTAAATGCAGGAATAAACTTAAGTTTGACGGTTCAAGAACCTATTGAGTTAGGTACCATTCCCGAAGATGAACTGCTTGCGGAAATTGAGCAGAGGATAAATAAAGACATTATTTAATAAGAAAAATAAAATTTATGGCACTACATAATGTAAGACTGGAAGTAATGCAGTTGCTGGAAAAAAAGATTGACATGTTTGTTGATCGCTTTCTGGTGCCTGTAGAAAAAACCTGGCAGCCAACGGATCTTTTACCTAATTCACAGGACGAAAACTTCTTTGAAGAAGTAAAGGAACTTCGTGAGTTGGCCAAAGAACTTCCTTATGATTTTTGGGTAGTATTGGTGGGTGACACCATTACCGAAGAAGCGCTTCCTACCTATGAATCATGGCTAATGGAAGTGGAAGGTGTAGACCAGCAGGAAGGCAATGGCTGGAGCAAATGGATACGCCACTGGACGGGTGAAGAAAACCGCCATGGGGATACCTTGAGCAAATATCTTTACCTATCTGGCCGTGTGGATATGAAAGAAGTGGAGCGCACCACGCAACACTTGCTTAATGATGGTATCGACATTGGTACGCAGCAAGATCCCTACAAAAACTTTGTGTACACCAGTTTCCAGGAATTGGCTACCAACATTTCGCACAACCGTGTTTCCATTTTGGCAAAAGATTACTCTAATAAAGGGTTGGCCAAAATGTGTAAAATGATTGCCGGTGATGAGATGCGCCACTTTACCGCTTATAGCGAATTTGTAAAGGAGATTTTTGTGCTTGATCCTAGCGAAATGATGATTGCCTTTAGAGATATGATGAAGCATAAAATTTTGATGCCAGCCCACTACTTACGTGAATCAGGTAACAAAATTGGAACTGCTTTCGAAGAATTTTCAAATACGGCTCAGCGTCTGGGAGTTTATACCGCACAGGATTATGTAGATATTCTTCAACGATTATTAAAGCGCTGGGATATTCCAAATGTAAGTGGACTGAATGATGACGGGGAGCGTGCCCGAGACTTTGTGATGAACCTGCCAGCAAGGCTTGAAAGAATTGGAAAGCGAATGGTGCTACCCGAAGAGTCCTATAAATTTAAATGGGTAAACCCTGCTTTGGTAAAGGGATAAAACCTTTTTGATATAAAATATTGAGGCTTTTTAAAAAGCCTCAACTGCCCGTACTTCTCGACTCCGCTCGAAGTGACAAACTGAATATGGTTAGTCACATTGAGCGGAGTCGAACTGTTTTAGGTTATATGCTAATTGTTGTTCTTGGTTGTTTTAAGCTCACAGGTGTTACAAACGAGAGGGCTATATTTACATCTAAGATTTTACAATTATGACTCTCAAACCCACCCTCCTCCTACTTACCTTCTTCCTTTCACTTACCCTTCACAGCCAAACCAAGTCTGTGCTATTTATTGGCAATAGCTACACAGGTGTAAACAACTTACCGCAGCTTACCAAAGATGTGGCGCTTTCTGTGGGCGATACGCTTTTGTTTGATTCGCATACTCCCGGTGGTGCTCAGATGCAGCAGCACGCCAGCAATGCCACTGCTATTCAAAAGATATTTTCACAACCATGGGATCATGTGGTTTTGCAAGCGCAAAGTCAGGAGCCATCTTTTGGACAAGCTCAAGTGCAACAATCGGTTTATCCTTATGCTGAAATTCTTTGTGATACCATTCGAGCAAATAACAGTTGTACGCGGCCAATATTTTACAGAACCTGGGGACGCAAAAATGGAGATGCTGGAAACTGCGCTGTTGCGCCATGGCTCTGCACTTACGAAGGAATGGACAGCGCTTTGGCATTTAGCTACAGCAAAATGGCAAATGACAATGACGCCTTCCTTTCTCCTGTAGGCGATGTGTGGAAATACATTAGAGCCAACCACCCGAGTATCAATTTATACGCTCCTGATGAGTCACATCCTTCGTTGGCGGGATCTTACGCTACGGCTTGTACTTTTTACGCTATTATCTTTCAAAAAGACCCAACGTTTATTACCCACAATGCCGCACTCAACGCCAGTGATGCTCAAAACATCAGAGCTGCTGTCAAGCTCGTTGTATATGACAGTTTGCTCAACTGGAATGTAGGAAAGTTTAAACCTGTGGCTAGTTTCACTTATATGCAAACTGCAGGGTGCACGGTGCATTTTGATGCTTCAAGTAGTATAAATGCCCAGTCCTATGTTTGGAATTTTGGTGATGGAACTATCGATACTGGAGTAACCGTTTCACATACTTATTCCAGTGGCACTTATACACCTACTTTGGTGGCAAGTAAATGCGGACAATCAGATACTTCTGACTTTGTTGTCTTTCCTTGTACTTTTTCATTAAATGAACTTTCTACTGAAAAGCCAAACTTAATTTACCCCAACCCTGCACAGGATATGCTCAATCTTGAGAACCTTGACAAATGGGGTATTACACAAATAAAGGTGGTAGATATTCAAGGCAAAACGATATTGACCTATATAGATGACATACCCGATTCCGTTGACATTTCTTCTTTGCCGAAAGGCACTTATTCCGTACAGTTTATCACAAAATATGGAGATTGGTATTCACAAACTTTTGTAAAGGAATGAGCAAAATGGAAGCGTGGAAACTCACCAAATATGGCAAAGATTTTAAGGCTGGCATGGAAATATTGGAGGTGGACAAGCCATCTCCTGCCGATGATGAAGTGTTGATAGAATGCCATGCCGCAGCGCTCAACCCTGTGGATTACAAAATCGCGGAAGGGCAGCTGAAATTATTTTACAAACAGAAAATGCCTGCCGGATTGGCCTTTGACTGCAGCGGTGTGGTTGCGGAAGTAGGCAAAAACGTGGAGCACCTAAAAGTGGGTGATGAAGTTTTTTGCACCACTCCTACCGATAGCCCCGGGGTGATGGCTGAGTTTGTT
>JAUHWX010000171.1 GCA_030427285.1 Bacteroidia bacterium | reverse complement strand
TTCCAAGAGCTTGACTTAGGGTACCCGGTCCGGAGGAGAGAGTTTTGTCCAGTTTGCTTTTATTTCGTCTCTCAAGCATTATTTCTATTCCGTCCACAGGTTGTATAGCTCGCACCAAAATGGCATCTGCCAGGCCGTTTACATTGCTCGTAACGTTAAAGAGATTGTGAATGCCATAGCATAGATATACATACGCTTTACCTCCTTCCTGAAACATGACCTCAGTACGTTTGGTGCGCTTTCCATTATTAGCATGGCAGGCTTTATCATTTCTTCCGCAGTAAGCTTCTGTTTCGGTAATAATACCAGAGGTAAATTGTCCATTTATGTTGGTGCATAGCTTTTTGCCCAAAAGGTCTTTGGCCAAAAAAACCACATCATCATTTTGATAGTATGAAAGGGGAAGAGGCTGCACGGTTACTTATCCCACACAGGTGCAAAATCAGGGTCTATCAATCGCAGGTTTCTGCTTCGCAGCTTTTCAATTTCCTTAATCTCTTCTGGCTCAAGATGAAAATTAAACACATCAAAGTTTTGCTTAATGCGAATAAGTTGGCTGGATTTTGGGATGGCAACCACATCCTCCTGCTCTATCAAGTAACGCAGAGCCACTTGGGTTGCGGTAACTTTATGCCTTCTGGCAATTTTTTGTAAAATGGGTTCATCCGCAACCTGACCTTTTGCAATGGGAGCGTAAGCAGTAGCGAAACAGCCCATTTCTCGCGTCTTATTCAGCAAAGCTCTCTGATCTAGAAAAACATGATTTTCAAACTGGTTGCAGTGAATTTTAATACCAGACTTCTCAACTTCCTGAAGTAATTCAATATTGAAATTACTCACCCCAATTAGCTTGCAGTAGCCTTTTTCGCGAGCTTCTGCCAATTGCTCCAGTGATTCCTGTAAATCAATTTCCTTGTTTGGCCAATGGATTAGGAGCAGGTCGATGTAATCTTGTTTTAAGCTTTTTAGGCTGTTTTCTACAGAAGGCAGAAATTTATCCTTAGCCATATTAGTATGCCACACTTTCGTAGTCACAAAAAGCCTTTCCCTAGGTATAGAAGTGTTGCCGATTACCTTTCCAATTTGGTCCTCATTTTCATACATCTGTGCAGTATCAAAATGACGATATCCTACGTCTAGAGCGAACTCAAGAACACCAAGGGCTTGTCTTCCGGTAAGGTTAAAAGTACCGAAGCCTAATTTGGGAATCCACTCTCCTTCTCGCTTTATATATTCCATGGCTTCTAGGGTCTAAGAATTATATATCAATATTACATAAAGGATTGGGCTAAGGAAAATGTTTGTAACATAAATTTACGGGAAGTATTTGAACTAGTGAAGAGGAATATGCTCAACGAGAAAAGCAGAAATTCTGGACTTTTGCTGTAATGGATAGAAGAGTGTGGTGCTAAGGGTTTGAAAGCGTTATTTTAGATAAGATTAGAAACGAAAAAAAAGGGTCTGGCGAAAACCAAACCCTTTTAAAAAATAACGCATAACAAATAAACGTTTTGAGGTTCCGAGCGGATTCGAACCGCTGTAGATGGTTTTGCAGACCACTGCCTAGCCACTCGGCCACGGAACCATATGCAGGGTGCAAAAATAGAAAAATATACAGGATTGAAAGAGATAATTTGAAATATGTAAATTCAGTAGATTAATACCAACCTTAACCTTTTCAGTATCATGAATATCGAAGCTTTAGAAAACCTTGGAAAAATTGCCGGAATCGCGGGGATTTCCATCGGTGCACTAGTTCTTATTTTCGGTAGCGTTATCCGCAAAAATATCTTTCCGGGCCTTACCAAAGAGCAGGGCTACACAGTTATTCGGATGATGATTATTGGCGCTTGTGTTCTTGCTTTGGTGGGAATTGCTGCCTGGATTTATGTGGATGTACAAAAGAATCAGCGAGATAAAGAGGCTATTTTGGTTTCAAAATATATTACTGGGCATGTAAAAGATGCAGAAGGAAAACCTGTGGTGAGTGCTGAGGTAGAAGTGGCTCAATATCCTGAAGCTTTTGATAGAACCGATGGCTCGGGAAAGTTTGCCGTAAGGCTAAATGGAAAAGGGAGTAAATACCTGGATGTGGTTCTTAAGCACAAAAACTATAAGCTCATTCGCCAAAAGGTAAAGGTGAATTTTGATGAAGAAGGTGACGATATTTTAATAGACCAAATTGTGATGGAAACGGCATATCCACCGGATCCGGTAAGGGAAGATGTGGTTGACGATAATGAGTACCACGAAGGTAAAAGTAATGATCCGGGCTACGGCAAAGATTATAGCAAACCGGTTTCAAACAATCTTGCGAGTGCTAATCTCATTTACATGGGAGACATGTACAATTGTATTTTGGACATTACTGTAAATATTGCCGGTCAGACCATTCAACCCACAGGAAACCGGGTGCTGATGCAGAATTTGCGAACAGGGAATCAAACCTATTCTATAAACGGATTAATTGGCTGTGGAACTGAACGCTGCCAAGCAACAGGAACGGGAGAGGTTTTTATACAACAAGGAGCCAACTACTATGTAATGTGGAATTACAATACTTGCGTAGTCGGCATTTATGATGAAGTAACTTACAATGCGCTTAGCGGCTTGTAGCCATCACCACACTTACACTTTCCACATCACCATTTATGGGCGGCTGTAGTTTGCTTAGTTTAATCTCTGCTTTTTGTACCAGGGGCATTTCGGCCATAAGACCATCCAAAATGCGCTGCGCCACGTGCTCAATAAGTTTGGAGCGAATGGCCATTTCCTGCTTTACAATTCGATTAATGATTACATAATCGAGCGTATCCTTTAGTTCGTCAGTTTGTGCAGGGCGATGTAAATCGCCCCACACAGTTACATTAACTCTATAATCGGTACCAATTTTACCTTCTTCGTCAAGGCAGCCATGGTAGCCAAAAAGTTTTATTCCTTCTACTTCAATTCTGTCCATTAAGCAGGTAGTTTTTCCAAAGCGGTGCGCATACGTCCTACGGTTTCTTGTTTACCAAGAATGGCGCAAATGTCAAACATAGAAGCACCCATACCTTGTCCGGTAACAGCCAGTCTAAACCCTGGGCCTACTTTACCAAATCCTGTTTCTTTTTCAGTAAGGTAATCCTTGAAGTTTTTCTCCAAAGTTTCTGAATCAAAGAATTCTAAAGCTTCAAAACGGTGAAGCAGGTTTTCTACGTGCATACGAGATTCTGCGTTCCATTTTTTCTCCAAAGTCTTTTCATCGTAATTGATGGGAGGCTCAAAAAAGTACATGCCTTCATCAAGAATATCGGTAACAAAGTAGGCGCGTTCTTTCATTATAGAAGCTACTTTTCCTGCATATTCTGCATCGGTGTGAATACCTTTTGCATCAAGGTAAGGAAGAAGCAGTTCGCCTAATTCTTTGTCATTGTGCTTGCGCAAATATTGTTGGTTGAACCACTTGGTTTTTTCGTGGTCAAATTTAGCTCCAGCCTTATTTACACGCTCCAAAGTAAAGGCGTCTATTAGCTCTTGCATGGTGAATAATTCCTGCTCAGTACCTGGATTCCATCCCAAAAAGGCCAGCATATTTATAAAGGCTTCAGAGAAATAACCTTGCTCGCGATAACCCGAAGAAATATTATCTGTTTCAGGGTCTTTCCATTGTAGTGGGAAAACCGGGAAGCCAAGTCGATCGCCATCACGCTTGCTGAGTTTACCATTTCCATCAGGCTTAAGCAATAGAGGTAGGTGAGCAAATTGTGGTCGGGTTTCTTCCCAACCTAAATATCTGTAAAGCAATATGTGCAAGGGTGCAGATGGCAACCACTCTTCACCACGAATTACGTGAGTGATTTCCATCAAATGGTCATCTACAATGTTTGCCAAGTGATAAGTAGGCATTCCATCAGATTTGAAAAGCACTTTATCGTCCATGTTGTTGGTGTTTACAGAAACCCAACCACGGATAATATCTTCAAATTTTACTTCCTCATTTCGCGGAAGCTTAATACGAATTACATAAGGCTCACCAGCATCCAATCGCTCCTGAACTTCCTGTGCAGAAAGTGTGATGGAGTTTTTCATGTGGCTACGAGTTACGTGATTATACTGCCAGTTAGCAGTTCCGGCTTGCTTTGCCAGTTCACGCATTTTGTCTAGATCTTCTGAAGTATCAAAAGCATAATACGCATGTCCGCTTTCAATTAGCTGATCAGCATACGCACGGTATAAGTGTTTGCGTTCCGATTGACGATACGGTCCATAATTTCCGCCTACGCTTTGTCCTTCATCAGGTATGATTTTTGACCAGGTCAAAGCCTGGATAATGTAATCTTCGGCACCGGGAACGTATCGGGTTTGATCCGTATCCTCAATTCGAAGAATAAAATCGCCACCGTGTTTCTTGGCAAACAGGTAGTTATAAAGGGCTGTGCGCACACCACCCATGTGCAAAGGGCCAGTGGGGCTGGGGGCAAAACGTACTCGTACTTTTCTTTCGCTCATTTGATCTTTTACTTTGAGGCGGCAAAGATAATTATCTTAACAGGGTTTGTACCTTTGAACAACAGCAATTGACTGTATAAATTGACGTTGATTTGTAAAGCGTCATTACGAGACTATGGCAAAAAGTGAAATTTTACGGAAAAGACTGGAAGTTTTTATCAGCAAGTATTATAAAAATCAGCTGATAAAGGGGGCTATCTATGGTGTCAGTCTTAGCGCTATGTATTTTTTCTTTCTCGCTGTCGCAGAATATTTTGGTCGCTTTGGCAGCGGAACTCGCCTCACACTTCTTATTGGTTTGATCGCTGGGCTTCTCGCAATACTTGGTTATTATATTTTGTATCCGTTGAGCAAATTACTCAAAGTTGGAAAAAGGATTAGTTACCAAAAAGCGGCTCAAATTATTGGTAAGCATTTTCCTGAAGTTGACGATAAACTACTGAATGCTATTCAATTAGAAACGGTTTCGGGTGCGCAAAGTGATTTGATTCAAGCAAGTATTGTTCAAAAGATCGAAAACTTGTCGCCTGTTCCGTTTACTCGGGCAGTAGATTTTAGTGAAAACAAAAAGTACTGGCCAATACTCGTTATTCCTGCTCTTATTTTTATTGGTGTTTTCCTTAGCGGTGAATGGACCAATCTTACCGAAAGTGGAAGAAGGATAGCTGAGTTTAATCGTGAATTTGTTCCAGCTGCTCCTTTTCAGTTTGTGCTCGTGAATGATGAAAATACGTTAGAAGAGGGACAGAGTGTAACTATTAAGCTACAGCTTGAAGGAGACAAAATACCTGCCGAAGCTAGTTTGATGCTTGGCGATGAAGAAATTCGGATGAATAGAGGTGAGGGTTCTGAGTTTTCACTTACAATTCCAGAGGCCAGGGCAAATTTTGATTTGCGTTTTAAAGCCGCAGGCTTCTTCAGCAAAACATATCATTTTGAAGTTTTGCCTGTTCCTCAACTGCAGAATGTCCGCATAAAAATCATCCCACCTTCGTATACAGGTTTGGCACCTTCAGAAGAGGAGTTACGCATGGTTCACGATGTTCCTGAGGGAAGTCAGGTGATTTGGGTGCTGGGTTCAAGGCAAGCTGAGAAGGCTTGGTTTGTGGGTGATACATCAAGTCAGCCGTTCGAGAAACTAAACGCTGATAATTTTAAGTATGAACAGAGAACTACTGCAGACTTGGAATATGCAATTGATGTAGAGAACAATGCGCTTAAAAAGAGAGGTTTAAGTGGAAACAAGATTCATGTTGTAAAAGATGCATTTCCTGATGTGAAAGCAGATTTTGATCAAGATAGCTTGGAGGCAAATGTCTTGTACTATTCGCTGGCGATTTCCGATGATTATGGTTTCTCGGGTTTAAGTTTGGTAATTGAAGAGCAAGGAAAGGCTGAGGTGCAAAAGGTGAATTTGAAAGCAGGGTTAAACCAAAGATTTGGAAATGTATTGGACCTGGACAGCTTGGCAGGAGATAATGGAAAAACCGTAAAGGTATATTTCAAAGTTTCAGATAATGACCGTGTGAATGGGGCAAAAACTACAAGTTCACAACCTTTTGTTTTGGACCTTAAAGGAAAGAAAGAGCGAGAAGAAGATATAGAGAAGGGGTATAAGCAGTATTTCCAATCAGGTAAGCAAGAGCAGCAGGAGCGTGAGGAGTTAAAAAAATCTTTGGAGGAGATGAGGAGAGCTTTGATGGAGAAGAAATCGCTTTCATTTAAGGAGAAATCTAAGCTTAAGGATCTGCTGGAAAAGCAACAGGAACTGCTGAAAAAGCAACAGCAGAACGAAGAGTTACTTGAAAAACTTAAAAGAGAAGAAGAGAAACTGGATCTCAAAAAGGAAGAGTACGAGGAAGAGGAAAAGAAGATTGACGAGCTAACTGAAAAGGATAAGGAGATCGAGGACTTGATGAAGGAGATCGAGGACTTGATGGAAAAGTTGGATACTGATAAGCTTAAGGAGAAGCTTGATGAGCTTCAAAAAATGAACAAAAGCAATGAGCGTACTCAGGAAAGAAAGGATGAGTTACTTAAGGATTTGAAGTTTAAGAAAGATATGCTCGAAAGCGCAGAGAAGCTTAAAAATTTGTCTGAGGAAATGAAGGAGCTCTCTGAGAAAACGGGCGATGAAAAGGAGGAGTCTGCTAAACAGGATGAGATTAAAGAGGAATTTGAGAAGGTAGCGGAAAAGTTGGAAGAAATGAAGGAGGAGAATGAAGACTTTAAAAAGGAAAGCGAAGAACAAGGCTTAGACGAAAGCAAAAAGGAGGCC
>JAUHWX010000170.1 GCA_030427285.1 Bacteroidia bacterium | reverse complement strand
ATAGGTAAGAGCTCTCGATACTTGATGATCGAGTTTCCAAGTTCCAAAGCCAATATATCTGAAATTGTACTTTATGGAAAAGCATTGGAAACGATTCCTTCAACTCCTAAAAGAACGTACCACAAGCCGCCTCTTTTTGAAGACTTTCTAGGCATAAATGCTAACCACAATCATCCACTGGTAAAATTGAGCTGTGCTGGCACCGTGCGCGAGTATCACAACTGGCAATGGGACGAAGGAAATGATGACCCCAGCTACCAAGGATACCCCAACAATAAATTTGGCTGGAACCCCAGTTGGGTATCTGAATCTTCTTCAGGCTGGAACTTTGACAAAACCTATTCAAATTTTCAACTTGCACAACTAGATGTCACTCCTTGCCTCCAACAGACCCCTCCATATCTGCAAACTGAAAAAGGTAAAAAAGATTGGAAACCTATTGCCAAAGACGATAATCCCGAATTACCTTCTTCGTACAGGGCACACGCGCGCTACATGTATCAGTTTGCAGCTAGATATGGATCAACCAAGGTGCCAGCCAAAAACCTTTTATTAAGGTCCGATAACCCAAAATCTTCGGGCCTGGGTCTCATTACGTATTTGGAAAACGGGAATGAACCAGATAAGTGGTGGCAAGGCAGAGAAGGATATTTCACCCCCTTTGAGCTTGCAGCTATGTGTAGCGCAGGATATGATGGTCATAAGCGAAGTCTGGGAGCGGGCTACGGAGCAAAATCTGCTGACCCAAACATAAAATTTGTAATGGCAGGCCTTGCAAACATGTCGCTTGAATACATAAGAGCTATGGCGCTTTGGAGTAATGTTTATCGCGATGGTAGTTTTCCAGCGGATGTTATAAACTTTCATCATTACAGCAACGTAAGTGGTGGACAAGATGCAAACCTTAAAACTGCAATTAGCCCCGAAGACGACAGCCTGAAGTACAAGCTTGCAAAAATTGTAGAATTCCGTGACCGATATCTACCCGGTAAGGAAATTTGGCTTTCTGAGTTTGGCTACGACACTAATCCAAATTCACCTCAAGGCGTAAAAGCCATTGGTGATAATGATGTGTATGAAATACAGGCTCAGTGGCTAGTGCGCAGCTACTTAGAAATTGCTGCCGCAGGAATAGACCGTGCGCACATGTTCTTTTTCGCAGATTTAAATGCCAAAAATCCAAA
Source organism: Bacteroidia bacterium (assembly GCA_030427285.1). Lineage (GTDB taxonomy): Bacteria > Bacteroidota > Bacteroidia > Flavobacteriales > Schleiferiaceae > Owenweeksia. The sequence goes on along the minus strand of JAUHWX010000170.1, from coordinate 5,599 downwards.
CAAGTTTAATAGTTCGGGCTTGGTAAATGAAAAATGGAACGGTTTTGAACCTAAGGTTTCATGGTACTATATCTACTGCCTTAAAAATGCTCTTACCGGATATCGCTTTGCCAGCGAAATGCCATCAAACCATGCGGATGTAAATATTTATAAGTTTGAAAAAGACACCGATGCAAGCTGTATTTATGTGGTATGGTGTAAAACCTCTATCGATCAGAAAATAAAAAACTTTGCATTGGGTATTCAAGAAACACAGGGAATAAAAGTTTTAGAGCTTTCATCTACAGAAACCACCGCCAAAGAAACTGACCCCAAACTAAATTCAGAAGGCCAAATTATTTTAAACGTCAGCGAACGACCAACCCTTGTTAGGGTAAATTGCTTGAGTAAAAAATAATTTTCCAAGAGAGTTTCAATGCAATATATTCTCAGTTGACCAACCACAAACTCTAAGATTTCAGGCCAAGTGTTGCTGTTTTATTACAACACATCTTGCAGCATATCAATTTTTTACATTTTTTTACCGCTTATTTTTTTTAATATTCTATTTTCGCGATTATACCCAAACCAAAACCACTCATGCGAAAATTACATTTAGCCATTTGGCTATGCTCCGCCTTTCCCCTATTTCTTGTTTCTCAGACAAAAATCTCGCTGAATCCAGAAATGATTATTAATCTTTCTACACAGGGTGATGCCAGTTTACTAATAGATGAGCAGCAGATTTCAGGCGACCCTAAAAATGGAATACCAGGAAAACCGCAAACAATTTTTCAAGGCGGGTACAACAGTATCTACTACCCTTTACAAGTCATTTTTGATCTAGGGTCTGTGCATCAACTCAGTGATATATATGTGTTTGATAAACATAATACGGACACTTTAACCATTTATTCCGGCACACCTCAGAACTGGCAAAACCCAGTTAAAATATACTTAACCCGCTTTAATGGTTGGTTAAGTGATACTTTAAATGTCTCCACTCGGTATATAATGTTGGAGTTTCCATCTCGCAAAGCCAATATTGCCGAAATCATATTATATGGACAATCGAATGCAAAAGCCGCTCCGATTCCTTCAAGAACCATTCATAAACTACCGTTAGTGGAAGACCTTATCGGAATTAACGGCCTTAATAATCAACCTGTTGATAAACTCCGATGCGTGGGATCAATTCGTGAATATCACCAATGGAGATGGGACGAAGGAAATGGAATTAGCAGCTATCCCGGTTACCCCAATAATCAATTTGCGTGGGCTCCAAGCTGGGTTTCTGGAGCTAATTGGGGCTGGAATTTTGACCAGGTTTATAGCGATTTTCGCAAGGCTGGCATAGATCTATCTCCTTGCCTTCAGCAAACCGCTCCGTACATGCTCTACAGTACTAAACGCATTGAGCAAAAGCCAATATCTCTCAATGATAATCCTTTAGATCCTAATTCATACGAAGAACATGCGCGTTATCTCTATCAATTTACTGCGCGCTATGGTTCAAGCGTTATCGATTCATCTAAGCTAATGTTGCGACCTGGTCAACCCATAAAATCTGGAATGAATTTGGTGAAGTATGTAGAAAACTGGAATGAACAGGATAAGTGGTGGCGTGGCCGTGACGGGTATTTCTCCCCTTTTGAAATGGCAGCTATGTGCAGTGCTGATTATGATGGCCATGAAGGAAGCATGGGACCAGGATATGGTGCTAAAAATGCAGATCCCAATATAAAGTTTGTAATGGGAGGGCTCACCACTCTTGGTCTGGACTACATAAAATCTATGAAGCTTTGGAGCGACTTTAACCGTAATACCGGCTTTCCAGCTGACGTTTTGAATTTTCATCACTACAGCAATACAAGCGGAGGACAGGATCAAGCGCTCAAAAAAGCCATCAGCCCAGAAGAGGATAAGCTAAAAGACAAACTAAAAGAAGTGGTAGAATACCGTGACCACTACTTACCTGGTAAAGAAATTTGGCTTTCCGAATTTGGATATGACACCAACCCGAATTCTCCCCAAGGAGCACGCGCAATTGGTCAAAATGATGTATACGAAGTACAAGCGCAGTGGCTATTAAGAAGTTATTTAGAAATAGCTGCAGCAGGAATAGACAGGGCTCATGCTTACTTTTTTTCAGACATAAATGCCGGGGACCCAAATAAATTTAATAGTTGCGGTTTGGTTAATGAAAAATGGTTTGGATACCAGCCTAAAACTTCTTGGTACTATATATATGCAATGAAAAAGACCTTGCAAGGTTATCGTTTTACCCAAGAAGAAGTCTCTGGCAACCCAGATGTCAATATTTACAAATTTGACAATGAAAGTACTTCAACCAGTATTTACGTAGCTTGGTGCAATACGTCTATTGATCAAAAACTAAACAACTTCAGCATCAATCTAAGCAATTCGCTAGGCGCAACACTGCTCGAACTCAGCAACAAGGATACAGTGTGTAACGAAACGGGACTTGTGCTCGATAAAAATTCTAACGTTAGCGTAAACTTAAGCGAGCGTCCCATTTTTATTAGAACCGTAAATGCCAACTCGGCAAACTGTATTGAAATGGCTACAAAAGGAGTTATTCAGATTCAATTGGATAAGCAGGGTCAAGCAAGCATAGTGCCTTTGGATATTGACAATGGAACCAAGTCTAATTGCGGCCCACTTTCATTTAATGTTTCCAAGAACAGCTTTGACTGCAGTGACATAACAGCAGGCTCATATTTAGAAATACATTCCGACAGTACATGGACAAAAAGTACAGTTACCGACCAAACTACCAATATGAGGTTTCCGTGGACCGGAGTTAGTGGAAATCTTCCTCCTAAAAGCACATTTACATCACCTGTTATTTTGGGTCAACCAAAAAGCTATAAAAGTATAGACAACGTACCAGGTAGTGAAGTAATAAAATGTGAAAATGATGTCACCTTTTATAGAAAAACATTTACCCTAACAGACACCCTAAATACCGATTTCTTTATTGAAATGACTGTGGATGACGATATGGAAGTGTACTTGAATGGAAATTTTGTAGCTCGCGAGCAAAGCCATAAGTACACCAACGCTACCTTCCCATCTCACAGATTTCACTCCGCAGGAAACAATGCTACCGCCAAAAGTGCCCATGAATCTTTTGACATGACTGCTGCTAATACAAGTTCATTTTTTGTACATGGCACCAATGAAATCATACTTGCTATAAGAAACACAAGAGGCCTTGATAATGGGGGATTCAGCTTTAGAATGGGCATTGGAAATCCAACTGCTGCAGGACACAAGGTGACGCTTACCGCAAATGACAATTTTACTTTAAGTTCCGACACAGGGTCAACTTTGGTTCAGGTAATTGATATCCTTGGACCTTCAATAAACCTTGTACCTGATCCGGTGCTTTACCTTGGAAATACTGGTACTTCAGCTTTAACCCTGAATGACCTAAGAGTTTCGATTGACGACAACTGCCATTTGCAATCCGTAAAGCACAACCCTGAGTCTATTACTTTTTCACAAATCCAAGATTCGGCAATAGTCGAAATTGTTTCCGACAACTCTTGGTACAAAAGTACTTTTAGAGATTCTAGAAATGCCTACACCTATCCTTGGGCAGGAGTACCAGCACTTCCAGATAGTACATCTTACTCCATCCCAGTTTCGGTTGGTCAACCCTACAATTATCAAGCAATTTATCCAATTGAAGGCGCTGAAGTAATCTCTACTGATCAACAAGTAACTTTTTTTAAGAAAACATTTATTCTAAATGTCAACACTATAAAACAATGCTGGATAGACCTTACAGTGGATGATGATGTCGAAATTTACGTTAACGGTCACTTGCTTGTAAGAGAAGGAAGCTTCTCAGCTCAAAACTCTCAGGCTCCTGCCCATCGTATTCATTACAGTACTGCATTCTCAACTAATGGTTACCAAGGTGGTGATGCATTTGACTTTGTAAGCAGCAGTAATCTTACTTCTATTCTCAATCCAAATGGCAAGAATGAGATAATTTTTGCTGTACGAAACGGAGGCAATAATAATGTTGGGGGCTTTTCATTTAAATTATCTATTCCTTTAACTGAAAAGTATCACATCCCCGCTACAATAATGGCAACAGATAAATACGGAAACATTAGTACTGCTCACATAAGTGTAGAAATAAAAGACACTATTCCACCAACCCTGGTTGTATTAAATCCGGTGTTGTTGCCTGATGCTACAGGATTAATATCCCTCAATACAACACTTTTTGACAATGGTTCATATGACAACACCTCAATAAAGAGCCTGTCTGTTTTTCCAAGTACCACATACTGTCAGGGTATCGGAAATGCCTCTTTTTCTGCCACCGACTACTTTGGAAACACGAGTATTACAAACCTAGGCCTGCAGATAGACACCGCGCTGTGTCCTAATAGCACTATTGGCAGTGGCAAGAAGTCATCGCTCGCTAGAGACAGTGGCTCTGCCGGAGAAGTTGACTATTTGTCATCCGCAGGATGGAGTTTCAACGCGTATCCACTTCCAGCTGATGAAACATTGAATGTCAATTTATGGAAAAGCGTGGTAGGTGAAAATATGACCTTTGAAATAAGAGACCTCAGTGGGCGACTTTTAATCTCTGAAAGTAAAACTGTGAGCTCTTCAAAATTTTCCACACAACTCAACTTATCAGAGTTGGCGCAAGGAAAATACTTATTAAGCATTAAGCATACTGATCAGTCGCAAACAATAAAAATTCTTGTAAACTAACCGGATAAAATCAAATTAAATAGAATATAGTACTTTTCGGCAAAAGCAATTATGACCACTTTCGCTGAAAAATTTGAACGGGCGTTTCGAGCGATTTTACCATCGCCCTTTACCATAGCTATACTCCTCACTTTATTTACCTTTTTACTGGCGTGGGCCTTTGGAAACTTTCCAGAGGCCCGCGCTCGTTTTCCCACCATACTTCAATATTGGTATGATGGAATATGGTCCGCACCACTGATGGTATTTGCCATGCAAATGATGTTAATACTTGTTTTGGGCCATACCTTGGCTTTAGCCCCACCGGTAAACAGGGCTATTGGATTAATTCTTTCAAAAGCAAACACAGCAGCCAGCGCCACTTTTCTGGTGACCTTTACCACCATACTTGTGGCACTTTTCAATTGGGGATTGGGTTTAATTTTCGGAGCCATCATTGCCAGAAAAACGGCTGATAAATTTTACCGCGAAGGGAAACCTCTCAACTACCCGCTCTTAGGTGCCGCTGGCTATGTTGGGCTCATGGTATTTCATGGTGGCATTTCCGGTAGCGCACCTCTAAAAGCGGTGGAAGATGGCCACATCAAAACTCTGATGTCCGGAATTTCTTCTACTGAGCTTTTAGCCAAATTGCCTTCTTCCATTCCTTTTGATCTTACCGTATTCTCTACCATGAACATTGTTTGTTCCATTGCGTTGCTGGCCATCATCCCTTTTGTTCTTTCTCGAGTTGCCTCCAAAACTTCCAAAGTGGTGCAACTGCCTTTTCAAGCGGATGAAGCAGACGAAAAACAAACTCAGATCACTGGTGCCGAAAAATTGGACAATAGCCGCTTGCTTTCGCTTTTGTTGG
>JAUHWX010000169.1 GCA_030427285.1 Bacteroidia bacterium | reverse complement strand
AAGTGGCTTCAATAGTTTTAGGCTAAAGCCAGCATTTGAAATATCCTTTACCGTTTCTTCCAGCACAGTTTCAGTACTCCAGGTTTTATTTTCAAAAATTGGACTGAAAAGCGTGTTCATCCCCAACAGGTAATAACCACCATCATTCGATGGCCCTATTACAAAATCATTCGCGTTCAATTCTGCGAATGCTTCTTTAATCAACTCTGAACTTATATCCGGGCAATCACTACCAATAATAACTGCCTTATCACAGCCCTCGCTGAATGCAGTGGAGAAAGCATCTTTCATTTTTTCGCCAAGACCACCTTCCAGCTGTAGTCTCTTTTGAAAGTCATCGGTGCTCCATTCATCAGCATTGTTAATGTAATCGGCATAAAAAACATAGCGTTCAGCATCCGTTTGTTCGCACACCTTTCTTGTGTGCTCCAGCAGTTTTATATAAATCTCTAAGGCGTATTCTTTTGAAGAATCTTTTGCCAAACGCGTTTTGCCTTTACCCAGTTCAGGGTTTCTTATAAAAGTGATAAGTGCCTGTTTCATGTAAATAAGGGGTCTGCCATTTTCAGAAAACCTTCTTCTTATCAGCAGCATCGCGCTCTGGCGCAGACTGGTCTTCATATACCCATCCACGCTGTTTGGTAAATGGCAATATCAGAAGTCTCCAAAATTTGTTATCCTCTTTAGACCGATACGCTGGTACACCAATGGTGATTTTTTCTTGTGGGATATTTAATCTCCTTGTGCTATGTATTCTATCCCAAACATTCAGCACTGTAGAATAATTGCTGTCGGTTTCATTTTTTACTACTGAGTGATGTATACCGTGCATCCTCGGTGTTACGATTAGTTTTACCATTAGGCCCTCCATCTTTTTAGGCAACCTAATATTACTATGATGAAAAAGTGTGGCTGCTTCAAACACAAGCTCGTATGCCAATACCATCATTGGGCTTACGCCAAATAGTGAAATAACGATCAATCTGTAAGGGATGGAAAACAATTGCTCACCAAAGTGGAAGCGAATAGCTGTAGAAATATCCATTTCTACATCAGCATGGTGTACATTGTGAAAACGCCATAAAAATGGAACCAGGTGGTTGATACGGTGCCAGTGATACATGGCATAATCTAAAATCAGCAAGCCGATAGACCATGCTACCCATGCCGGAAATTCAACCCAATTGAGAAGTCCAAAGCCTTCTGCCTGGCACATTGTTGCCACGAGTAGAGTAGCTGGTAGTAAAAGTAGTCGGGCCGTAGGCAATCCTGTCACAGCCACCAGGCTATTATTTATCCACCTAAACCATCGACTGGTTTTCCACGGACGGAGTACAATTACAAATTCCAGAATAACCAGCAGGATAAATAACCCCAGTAGCACAGGAAAGGCTACATTATCCATAAATGGAATTTCGATAAAGTCAGAAAATTGTTTCACAAATTGAATTATATTGACAAAACTAAACAAATGAATATAGCACCTACGCAAATACAATTATCGCAGTTCAGTTTTTTGAAACTATCATGACTATTCGAGTTCAAATTTACATCCTTGGATTTCTTTTTCTTCTACATTTACCCGCTATGGCGCAAAAAAAAGTAGAAAGCAAAACTTATGGAATCATGTTGGACGGGCTTCTCAGTGATACCGTTCCCGCAGTTTCTGTAAAGCAACTTGCCAAAATGGATGATGTGATCACCCTGGATTCACGGTCAAAGGAAGAGTATGAGGTAAGCCACATGAAAAATGCCATTTGGGTGGGCTACGAAGACTTTACATTGGATAGAGTACCCGAAAATCTTAAAGACAAGCCAATAGTGGTGTATTGCTCTGTTGGCGCGCGAAGCCAAAAGGTAACTATTAAACTCCTTGAGGCGGGTTACAATGATGTTTCAAACTTGTACGGTGGCATATTTGAATGGATAAATCAGAATCATCCTGTTTATAATGATGAGGGCGAAACCAAAAAAGTCCACCCCTATAACTTTGTATGGGGGCTTTGGTTGAGTGAAGGTGAAAAGAGTTACGAATGAATAGGATTCAACTACTTCATTATCTACACTCTTTAATTTTTTTTCAGAAAAATTCATCCTCAATCAATCCACTTAAAAACCGTTCTCGTAAATCCCCAGTAGAATTGTTTAAATTGCCGAAATCATAAGGGATTACTAAAGCTTGAGCGACCAATTTTCAAATACTGCCATTCTCATCTTTTCACGCTCAGCGAAAGCTGAAAGCCTGAAAAAAAATATTTTTTCGTCTCAGCGCAAGAGGTTCAACAGAACTATCTTTCAATCCCTTTTAGACCACAGCCTTCATACGGCAAAGGATTCACAACTCCCTGTTTTTTGGATTGATGAGAACAAGCAGCGTGGGTCAAATTTTGGTGAGCGATTTGCCAATGCCTTTGAATACGTTTTTAGCCAAGGCTATGATAATGTAATCTCCATTGGTAACGATACACCGGAGCTTACCTCTGCCGACTTATTGCAAGCAGCCAAAATTCTGAACCAACAAAAATCTGTTTTAGGCCCCACGGCCGATGGCGGTGATTACTTAATTGGTTTAAACAAAAGTGCTTTTTGCAAAGAAACTTTTCAAAACATTCCCTGGCAAACCTCAGCAGTGCATGAGAATCTTGCCCGTTATTTCAAAGCATTTGACTGTTCTACAGCACTGCTTCACACTTTGGTGGATGTAGATCATGAATCGGTAATTTGGGAATCGTCCACTGATCATGGCAAGCTTCAGTCCTTAAAGCTTCTTCTGTTAAAGTTGCTCGATCAAACGATTTTCACACTTGTTTATCGCACTCCACACACCAGCTCTCCCTCTTTGTTTCAAAAAGGGCTTAGAGCCCCACCAAGTTTTTCTTAGAAAACTTACTCCCCCCTTTTTTAATCCTTATTAACACAGGCAAATTTGGTTCATAGCCAATGCCTGAAAACTTTTATTGTGAATAGAATATTCTACGCATTTGCATTGCTCGTAGGCTTGGTGTCTTGCAATTCAACACCTATAGAATCTGAAATCAACCTTTCTGAAGCACCTTGGGACACCATTACCCAAGAGGCTAGCGGTACTACCGTGAATTTTATGATGTGGCAAGGCAATCCTTCATTAAATGATTACATCAACAATTATGTGATTCCACGGGTAAAAGAGCTCCATAATATTGATTTGGAAATTACCGGTGGCCAAGGGCCTGAAGTAGTGCAACTGGTAATGGGCGAAAAACAAGCTGGCGTAGAAAAAGGCCAGGTAGACATTGTTTGGATTAATGGTGAAACCTTCTTTCAGCTCAGAAAAATTGATGGCTTATGGGGACCTTTTGTAAAAAAACTTCCCAGTTCTAAATACATAAATTTTGACAACCCCTTTATCAGCATTGATTTCCAACAACCAGTAAATTACATGGAAGCGCCTTGGGGCATGGGACAATATGCATTAGTTTACGACTCTGCTCAAGTGTCCAATCCGCCAAGAAATCTAAATCAGCTTGAAGCCTACCTAAAAGAAAACCCTGGGACTTTTACCATCTCCAACGACTTTTCCGGAATGACCTTATTGAAAAGCTTTTTGGCAGAAATAGGAGGCTCGCCTACCAGCCTGGATGGTGAGTTTGATGAAGAAAAATACAATAGGCTTTCTGAGCAATTGTGGGATTACATCAATAGAAACAAAAGATATTTCTGGAAAGGAGGTAGCACTTTTCCCAAAGAACACACCAAAGTAGACCAAATGTTTGCCACAGGTGAGCTACACTTGGTATATGGATTTAGCGAAGGCGGAATAGAAGATAAAATACGTGATGGGCTTTTTCCAAAAACAACCCGTGCCTATGCCTGGGACAATGGCACCATTCTCAACTCCAACTACCTCGGAATTCCTTACAACAGCAGCAATAAGGCTGGGGCTATGACGGTAATTAATTTCTTAATGTCGCCAGAAGCCCAGTTTGAAAAACTCACCCGAAATGGTCGTGAAGCCCGCACCGTACTCGACCTTAATCTCTTGCCCGAAGAATGGAGAATGAAATTTGAAAATGCTCCTAAACCTCAATACTCACCCGACCTTGAAAAGCTGGCAAAAAAAGCAATTAAGGAACCTGCTCCAGAGTATATGATTCGCCTGTATGATGACTTTAGAACTGAAGTAATTGAAAAATAAATACTCAAATATTGGCCTGCTGTTTTTTGTACTGATTGGTGTAGTGCCGTTTGCCGCGGCATTTATTTACTCGGTGCTTTACAGCTTTGGCGTGGTAGGTGTTGTAAATGATGGTTTCACCACCCGCTTTTGGGAATCTTCCCTCACCTCCGGAGAATTTTTTAAATCATTTGGATACAGTGCTGCCATAGCTGCGGTTTCCGTTACCATTTCCGTGGGGCTGGCATTATGGTTAGCCCTAAAGTTCACTAAGGAGTTGAATAGAAAACTCTTATCATTTGTTATTTACCTGCCCTTAGCTATCCCCGGTGTGGTGGCCGCTTTCTTCACTTTCCAGCTTTTCAGCAAAGCAGGTTTTTTCTCCCGGCTTAGCTATAAATTGGGTTGGCTAGAAGAAGCTCGACAGTTCCCCGATTTGGTAAATGATCAGTATGCCATTGGTATCATCCTCACATTTATCACGGGAGTTATGCCCTTTTTTGTGCTACTGTTTTTGAATGTGTACAAAAATGAAAGAGTGGCCGATTTATCACGCCTGGCGTATTCTTTGGGCGCCACACCTCGGCAAATTACCTGGAGGGTAAGCCTACCAGTAATGCTTCGAAAAACCTGGACCCTGGTTGTATTGTACTTCATATTTCTGCTCGGGGCGTATGAAGTTCCTCTGATACTCGGGCAAGAGTCTCCGCAAATGCTTTCGGTACTTGTTATTCGGGAAATCAAGCAATATGACCTCACCAAAATATCTGAAGGCTATGTGGTAGCCGTGATTTACACAATCATTGTGTCGCTGGCCGCTATTCTGCTCTTTTCCAAAAAAAGTAAAACCACTGAAGCCATAGTAGATAACTGATGCATAGTATCACGCAAAGGCGCAAAGCACGCCAAGAGTTTATAGAAACAGAAGGTGCTACCGAAGCCCTGAACCTGATGGAAGGATCGGCCTTGGCCTTTGGAGGGGATGATTCGAAATCAAGCCTTAGTAAGACCGGGAAGCTCCGAAGAATTGAGGAGATCACCCGATCGCACTTAGGCTTGATAAAGAGAAGCCCCTCCAAAGGGCGAAGCCTTGACCTTTTTGGTTCTTTTTGGGTCAAGCCAAAAACGAACAGAAATAAAAATATTGCCCAACTATGAAACTCTGGAAACCCGCAATATTATCCCTTCTCGTAATCCTCATACTCTTCCCTTTTGTGTATCTGGTGCTACTGTCCATGGCTTCCAATTGGCGTTTCCCCGAAGTGCTGCCTGCCTATTTTGGACTAAAAAACTGGGGCCGCATTTTTGGTTCGGAAACAGGACTACTTGGAAGTTTTATCATCTCCGTTGTCATTTCACTTTCGGTAGCTACGGTTTCCACTTTATCTGGGTTTTTCATCAGCCGAACGGTATCCTATCATCCAAGAAAAAATACTTTAACACTCCTCACCTATTTTCCCTACATCATGGCCCCTGTGGTATTTGGCGCCTGTCTTAGTTTTTTCTTTTTGAAGCTTGGCTTATTTGGAAAACCAACTGGAGTTATCGTTGCCCAGTTCATGATTGCTTTTCCCTACGCCCTGATTTTTTTCAGCAGCTTTTGGAATGAGCGCACCAAAAGCCTCGAAAACCTGGTAGCTACCCTTGGCGGAAACCGAGTACAGACCTTTTTCAAAGTGCTATTCCCTATTGCAAAAGGCATGTTGTTAATCTGCTTTTTTCAAACCTTTTTAATCTCATGGTTTGAATACGGACTCACTTCTATAATAGGGGTTGGAAAGGTGCAAACGCTTACCATCAAAGTATTTCTATTTATAAAGGAAGCCAATTTTTACTACGGGGCACTAAGCTGCTGCCTATTGATTTTCCCTCCTGTAGTACTGCTTTATCTCAATAAGAAATATGTGTTTAACAAAATCGTGTAGATGATGGATAGCGCAGAAACACATATCACAAAACTGCTTCAACACAGGGGCGCAGATAGCGCAGGGTTACGCGGAGCCTTTCGCGCTATGGGACTGGCCTCATTTGGCATCTGTAGAAAAACAAGGTTGAACTTTTACAAAAGAAATCCAGAAGTGAAGCGTAGCGGAACGGCTTGGGTTTCGGATAAAAGTGAAGCCGTAGTTTTTAAGGATGCAAAATGCAGCCTTGACTTTTTTGGTTCTTTTTGGGTCAAGCCAAAAACGAACAAAGACCAACAACTCAAACAAATCTAAATGTTTTTAGAAGTACAAAATATCGTCAAAAGCTTTCATGCAGAACAAGTGGTAAAAGACTTGAACTTCTCGCTGGACGCTCATAAAACGCTGAGCATCCTCGGAAAATCGGGTTGTGGCAAAACCACAATGCTCAAGATAATTGCAGGCCTTGAAAAACCTGACGCAGGGAACATCACTCTGAACGGAGAAAATATTGATGAAAAATCTCCTGAAAAGAGAAGCGTGGTATATCTCTATCAAGAGGATTTATTGTTTCCGCATCTAAATGTTTTTGAAAATATCGCATTTGGCTTACGCCTAAAAAAGCTGCCAAAAGACGAGATTAAAACTAAGGTGGAAGAAATGATTGACAGCCTGGAGCTTAATGGGCAGGCTAATAAAATGCCTCATCAACTTTCGGGGGGGCAACGTCAGCGTGTGTCTTTTGGAAGAGCCATTATCACCAACCCT
>JAUHWX010000168.1 GCA_030427285.1 Bacteroidia bacterium | reverse complement strand
AATGGTTTCAGCAGATTCTTTTCTTAAATCATTATAAGTAGAACCTTGAACAATAGGAAAGAGACTTTGCTCGTAACCATATAGTTCAGGGTTTTCCTTAAGCCAATCAATACAGCGCAGCAGCCAGCGGTGGGTCATGTCCATGCTGTTTTCGGCATACTCATAAGTGCTCGGGTAAGGAGGACACTCATCAAAAGCCATGATGATATCAGCGCCAATGTTGCGCTGTATTTCCATAGATTTTTCGGGACTGAAGAAATGGCGAGATCCATCAATGTGTGATTTAAACTTCACACCTTCTTCGGTAATCTTATTGTTGTTTGATAGGCTGTAAACCTGATACCCACCACTGTCCGTCAGTATGGGGCGGTCCCAATTCATGAACTTGTGTAAGCCACCAGCCCCATTTATTATGTCTGTTCCTGGACGTAGGTACAGATGGTAAGTGTTTCCTAAAATTATCTGAGCTTTTATATCCTCTTTTAGCTCGCGCTGATGCACAGCTTTTACAGAAGCCACAGTGCCCACAGGCATAAAAATGGGCGTTTGTATTTCGCCATGAGCGGTAGTCAATACACCTGCTCGAGCTTTGCTTTTACTGTCCTGTGCCTTTAGTTCAAAATTCATATATGTTGTTTTCCAATTCTTTTCGGTTTACCCGAAAATCCTAATCAGCTCTGATATACAAGCCTGCAAAAGTAAGCTTTCAATACCTTTTGGTAATACTGGTTTCTCACTAAGATTATCACCTGTAGCTCAGCATAAGCTATTACCTTTGGCCTGTGGAAATTTTATTCTATATATGGGCGGGGGCTGCAGTTTACTTAATTCTGCACTATTTGTTTTTTCATGTCCGCTTACTTTTTCATGAGGTTAAGCAGCACGACTTTCTAAGCCCTGTTAGCATCATTATTTGCGCCCACAATGAGGAAGAAAATCTTAAGAAAAACCTTCCTGGCGTTCTTTCACAGAAATTCGAGAAATTTGAGGTTTTGGTAGTGAATGACCATAGCACGGATGGAACCTTGCTATTTTTAGAAGAGCTTTCGCAGAAATATCCCAACCTAAGAACCTTAAATTTCACCAAAGAAAAAATAGGCCGAGGTAAAAAGGAAGCTTTACTTTTTGGTATTGAAAATGCCGCTTTTGAGCACATGGTTTTCACAGATGCCGATTGCAAGCCAGCAAGCGAAAATTGGTTAAGCAGTATGGTCTCTTATTTTTCTTATAAAGAGATTGTGCTTGGTGTGAGTCCCTATTATTTTAAAAATAACCTGGCGGGTTGGCTCACACGATGGGAGACATTTTTAACTGCACAGCAGTATTTGTCTTTTGCAAAAGCTGGAATGCCCTTCATGGGAGTAGGAAGAAACATGGCTTATACCAAAAGTGTTTTTGAAAAATCATCAAAGATGAAGGCACACCTCAAGCTTCCTTCTGGCGATGACGATCTGCTCATAGGCGAAGTGGCAACGGCTTCAAATGTGGCTATTAATATGAATCCTGAAGCTTTTACCTACTCAGATGCACCGGCAACTTTTAAAGAATGGTGGCAGCAAAAGCGAAGGCACCTTTCTACCTCATACCATTATAAAAGTAGAGCAGCCATATTTCTAGGAATCTTTGGCTTGGCGCAAATGTTATTTTATTTGTTATTACTGCCTGTGTTCTTTTTTCATGGGCATACAGGTATTTTCTTCCTCCTATTATTAGCTAAGTTATTTTTGCAGATAATTACGATGGCACCTTTTGCAAGCCGCATAAAACAGAGTAAAGCCCCTGTATTGTTTATTTTAATGGAGCCAGTTGTGGTGATTTTGTTGGCAGCAGTGCATTTTCAAAATAAGATATTCGGAAACTCAAAAGAGTGGTAAAAAAATGGAGTTGATCAAAAAATATTTCCCAGACTTAAAAGCAGAACAGTATGAAAAACTGGAAGCGCTAAAAGGCCTCTATGAAGAGTGGAATGCCAAGATAAATGTGATTAGCCGCAAGGATATGGATCAGTTTTTTGAGCGTCACGTACTTCATTCTTTGGCCATAGCCAAGGTTGCCGATTTTGAGTTTGGCTCGAAAATAATGGATGTTGGTACAGGTGGTGGTTTCCCTGGCATACCTTTGGCCATAATGTTTCCGCATTGTGAATTCACCTTGGTAGATTCTATTGGTAAAAAGATTTTGGTGGTAAGGGAGGTAAGTAAGGCGTTAGGTTTGACCAATGTTACGGCTATTCATGGGCGTGCCGAAAGTGTAAAAGGCCCGTTTGATCATATTGTAAGTAGAGCGGTAACGCAAATGCCGGCCTTTATAAATTGGGTAAAGAAAAAGCTAAAAATGCCATCCAAAGATGTGCAGCTGCAGCCTGCCATTTGGTACCTGAAAGGTGGTGACCTTACTGAAGAACTCAAAACTTTGCGCAGGACAAAAATTTATGAATTACCCGATTTTTTTGAGGAGGAATTTTTTGAGACCAAGAAAATAGTAAGGGTTTCTTCGCCTTTATAAATCACTTTTCAAAAGGATCAGAAAACCTCGGATCTTCCAGAAATTCATAATCCGTGAGGGTTTTCAAAAACTCCTTCAAATCGAGAATTTCTTGTTGAGTGAAGTTGCGGGTTCCCTTGTCGTCACCGGCAAATTTCATGTTAGGGTCAGTATTTCCATTATCAAACCCTCCAAAATTGTAAAAACCAATTAGGCTATCTAAATTGGTAATGCTACCGTCATGCATGTAAGGAAAAGACTTTTCTACATTTCTAACACTAGGTACTTTGAATTTACCCCAGTCGCTTGCTAGTCCTGTTTCTTCTTTACGGCCTTCATCATTGGAGTAATCCATTTTAAGACCATTATTTAAAAACTGCAAATCTTGACCAAATCCCCCACCCAGGTATGCACCATCTTTGTCTACTGAGTGGCAGTGAAAACAGTCGGCTCGTTCACTGTTAAAAATCAGAAAACCATTGTTTTTAGAACCTGGGGTGTTGGGGTCTTCAATAAATGGGGCATCAATATTACCGCTCAGCCGTTTTACTCTGTCAAATTCGCTATTAGCTGAAATCATGGTACGCTCAAACTGTGCAATAGCTTTTCCTATTCTTTCCTCATTAATTTTGGTGTCGCCAAAAGCTGCCTTAAACATGCTTGGATAAAGGCTGTCAGCTTCGAGTCGTCTTATAACTGTTGGCAAGTCATTTGCCATTTCTACCGGGTCAATAATAGGGTGTAAAGACTGCTCTTCTAAACTTTTGGAACGTCCATCCCAAAAGAATTCTTCTTGAAAAACAAGGTTGAAAAGCGCCATGGCTTGTCGTCTTCCTATTTTTCCATCTACCCCTGTAGATAATTGATCAACATCCGAGAAAGCTCTGAATTGTTCATGACAACTGGCACAGCTGATGGTTAAATCTGCAGATAGTTTTTTATCATAAAATAAATGACGCCCTAGTTCTACGCCTTCCACCGTTTGTGGATTGTCAGCAGGTATGTTCATGGCGGGAAATCCAACGGGAGGAGTAATAGGAGCAGGGGTTCCAATGCTTGATGGAGGTGTAACCTCCTTAGGCTCAGGTTTACACTGGGAGAGTGTAAAAATGGATAAACCAATCAGCAGCGTAATATGTATTTTAAGGTTTTTCATTTTTAGCATATGTAGCACATACAATTATACAAAAACCCTGCCTCTAAAACTTTAGTGTTTTACTCTCCTCCGTCTGCCAGTTTGTGTTTGGCGTAATTTTCCCATTTATCGATAAGAGCCGCCATGTCTTCGGGTAGTTCTGAATTGAATGACATTTCCTCGCCAGTTTTAGGGTGGGTAAAACCTAAGGTTTTTGCATGTAGTGCCTGACGCGGGCAGGTGGCAAAGCAATTGTCAACAAACTGCTTGTATTTGGTAAAGGTGGTGCCTTTTAAAATAGAGTTTCCACCATACTCTTTGTCGTTAAAAAGTGGGTGCCCCAAGTGCTTCATGTGTACGCGGATTTGATGAGTACGACCAGTTTCAAGTCTGCACTCCACAAGAGTGGTGTATCCAAAGCGTTTTAGCACTTTGTAATGTGTTATGGCATGTTTGCCTTCACTTTCATCCTCGTATACGCTAAATACTTTTCTGTTCTTTTTGCTGCGGCCAATGTGTCCTATTATAGTGCCTTCGTCTTCTTTTACGTCACCCCATACCAGTGCGTGATATCTTCGGCTAGTGGTGCGGTCAAAAAATTGCTTGGCCAGATGGGCTAAAGACATTTCGTCTTTGGCAACTACCATAATTCCGCTGGTATCTTTATCTAAGCGATGCACCAATCCTGGTCGGGTTTCATCTTTACCCGGAAGGTTTTTGAAATGATAAATAAGTCCATTTACCAAAGTGCCATCATAATTGCCATAACCAGGGTGTACTACCATACCCGCTGTTTTGTTTAGCACAATTACGTGGTCATCTTCATACAAAATATTCAAATCCAGATTCTGAGGAATAAGCTCAATTTCGCGAGGGGGGAAAGATAAAATCACCTGAACAACATCGTTGGCCTTTACCTTATAGTTGCTCTTTATAATGTTTCCATTTACATGGATATTTCCAGCTGACGCTGCCTGTTGAATTTTATTTCTGGAAGTATTAGGGAGTAAGTTGTGCAAAAATTTGTCAACCCTCAAAGGTGCCTGACCCTTGTCGGCAACTAATCGATAATGTTCAAATAGCTCTTCATTATCCTGCTCATCGTTTAGCTTATCGTCTTCTTCAATCATCTACTTTTCTATCACCAACTTTTGGGTGTAGGGAGCTTTTTTACCGGAAGTATCAATCACTTGCAAAAGGTATATTCCGGAAGTTATTTGTTTGTTCAATTGAACTGAGCCATCCACGCTTCCGCTTTGAACGGCTTGCCCAGAAATATTATAAATCACAAAGTGCAGAGCATCATTCTGCTCGGTACTTTCAATGGTAATTTCTTGATTTGCCGGATTAGGAAAAACATTTACAGCCACCGTTGCAATAGCGGTTTCGGGTAAGTCAAAGTCATTTGGCAAATACCTGAAATACGGGCGGATCATGAGGTTGCCGGCAATGAAAGAGGTATAATAATCATTAGGCTTGCCATAAAAAATCTTGTCCTTGTTAAGGTTGCTATTCATGTCAAAACCAATGGGAATAGGCGTATTTTTTACTTGTTTGATTCCTACAAATACGGTCCCATTTACATTAACACCTTGGTTAATATCCTTTTTGATAGGGTAGGGAAGGTAGAAATTGGTGCTAGTGAAGCGAGGAACATACGTGGTATCACTTTCGTAAATCAGATTTCCCGGCTCCCCATTGTTGTCGGCATACACTACAATAGTAAATTCATTTTCCTCAATGTTAAACTCAGAAGGGACGAAGTAAATATACAAGCCCATCAAATTATCAGCTTGGGCAATTCCAAAACGTGAAAGCATAAACCCTCCACCATTATTATCCACCAGATAGGCTTGTTCCGCAGAGCCATCATCATAGGAATAGTAATTTTTGAACTGTTGGTAACGCCAAATAGTATCATTGGATTCGGTAGTCGGATCTTCATTACTACCATAATGAGCTTGGTAGGCTTTTAGCTCAAACTCCCCGGTTTGGGTTCCTGGAAAAAAGGGCTTGTAGATGGTGTTGTAAACACTTTCTACGTTTGATGCTGGCGAAACAGACTGCCCTTGCAGGTCACTGGCAATTATACTTCCATTGAGGCTAAACTCATAGGTGCCCATAAACAATCCAAAAATGGCACCATTGTTATTTTTTCTGTAAAAGAAATTTTCATTTGGCTTATTCACCACGCCTGATATATAGTGAAACCAAGGCATGGCATCAAAGTTTTTGATGAGTGTAGGATAAGGCTGAGTAAAGGCCACATCATTAAATAAGGTGTCATTGATAGTTCGGCTATCGTCTAAACGTACATAATCAATATTCCACATATCAAAAGCTCCGGCATGAGCTCCATAACTGATGAATCTAAATTGAAAATCTGCTTTGTGATATGCATCAGAAACAGGAATCATTTCTTGCTTAAAGCTGGTGAGTGTGTCTACCCCTCTTATCCTCCATACACTGCTCCATTTACCCGCTTGTGGAGTGTAAAAGTACAGTGCTAAAGAATCTGAGTTTTCGGGAAAGTCGCCATGACCAGCTGCTTGCCAAAAGAATGATAGATAGACTGAGTCAGTCGGATTTGAAAGATCAATGGGCTGTGATGTTAAAATATCTGCCGTATCAACACCAAATACGCCAATATCGTAAGCAATTCCATCTTTATCCAATCCATCAAAAGTAGCCACACCAAGGGTAATAGGTGAAGTGCAGTACGTTTGGTTTACGTACACATTTTGGTCGAGCCAGATGTTGGGATTGGGCTGATGGCTATCGTAACTAAAATCATCAATAACCGGAAGCGAAAGTGCCATAGCTTTCTTTTTTGCAGGAATCAAATTTTCTTGAGTAGGACGGTTAGAAAACCCGCTTAAGCGATCTTTGGGCTGAGCCAATGCAGAAAAAGAGCTAAAACAAATTAGCAGAAGGAAAAAATTATAAAGTAGGGTCTGTTGCATTACTTGAAGTGTCAACTAATTCTGGGTGAAGAAATGGTAACGAATCATTTGGAATTTTGGTATAATCATTAGTTAGCCAAATGTCTACATGGGTACCATAAGATACAGATGGCGAAAGGCTTGGTGCTGGACGCTGGTTGTAAATTACTGCCGTAGTTGTGTCTGTAACTTCATCATCATAAATTACCGTACCCAGGTTAAGCGAGGATTTTTGAAGCATACTTTTAGCTTCATCAAGTGATAAAAACCTAAGATAGGGAGATATAACCATACTT
>JAUHWX010000167.1 GCA_030427285.1 Bacteroidia bacterium | reverse complement strand
GGGAATATGTATCGGTAAAACTGTGGCTATGCCAGAAAAATATCGGTGGAGTGTTTCTCCCAACTCAAAGGGTGGAACTTCAATGTCTTTTACTTATTCTTTTTAGCATAAAGCTTCTTAACCTTTATAGCTTGCAGAGGTTTACCATCAATCAAAATACTAATTACATAGCCACCGGCAGATATTTCTTCTGCATCTATTGAAAAAGTTTCTACGTTTTCAGGTATTATGCCATAATCTGCTCGTATCCCTTTGGTGTCATAAAGCTCATATTGCAGTTTTGGATGGTTCGGAGATTTAATATTTAACACAATACAGTCTGTAAACTGTTTGCTATCTACCGATACATTTATTTTAAAATCAGTTTCAAAGTGAGCTAAATACATTTGGCCTCCACCCAGTTCGTTTAGTTCATCTGTTATAAGAAGTGTTTTGTCATTTATAAAAGTGATTGACTCTTTTTGTGTAAGCTTGGCAAAAGCATAAGTTTTACTCTTTCCTTTAAAGAAATTTGCATTCTTAAAATCTGTAAACACCCACATTTTATCATATCCTAAGAGCACAAGTTTATCTTTAGAAGGACTTAAAGCGGCTCCTGCCACCCAAAATAATGACATGTCTCCATGCCCGGTTTTGAAGCTATCTAATCTTGAAAGTGTATAGTTTCCTGCTTTGGCAGGCATACCGTATAAATAAGTGTACCCGGTAAAGGGTTTGGTTCTATTTTTAGTAAAAACATAAATGGAGTCTCCAAAGTGAACCATGGCTTCAGTATCATAATTCCTGTATTTTTTCCTTTCAGGAAACTCCTTTTGTTCTGCATATTTGAACTTAATGCGTTCTAAATTACTCAGTGAGTATTTATCTGAAATTGAGTACTTAAGAATGGAGAGGTCGGTTCGTCCATTTTTATTGTTACCAAAATCGCCAATGTATAGATGATTACTACTGTATTCTATTTCTTCCCAGTCGGTGTTTTTTACATCATCCAAAAGTATACTTGTAATCAAAACACCGGTGCTGTCAGTAATAAAAACCTCAGGCTCATTGCCGCTATCATTTACCATGGCATAGTTGCCGCCATGTAGTCTGGTAATGCCGCTACATTCTTCCACCTTTTCAGGTATTTCTCCAATTACGTATAAAGGCATTTGCTGCCCAAAAGTGGTAAAGTATAGAAAGCTAAATATCTGATAGAAGATGTTTTTTAGCATCATGTTTTTGGTTTTAAAATAAGGCAGCCATCACCATAGCTCAAAAACCTAAAGTCATGATCGAGCGCATAATTATAAATGTCCTTCCATTTAGGGCCAACAAATGAAGACACTAAAAGTAGGAGTGTACTTTTGGGTTGATGAAAATTGGTGAGCAGTCCACTACAAATTTGATGCTTATAACCAGGCGCTATAATAAGCTGAGTTTTGGCAGTGAGAATTTCCAGATTTTTGATGGACATTTCATAGGCCACTGCTTGCAAAGCCTCTAGAGGGCTAGGTAGTTTTTCTCCGGAATAAGGTTCCCACTGAGTAATCACATAACTGTCATCAGGTATTCCTGATTTTAGAATTTTTACACCTAGCCAATAAATACTTTCCAGTGCTCGAAGCGAGGTTGTTCCTACAGGGATTATGGGACGATCAAGATTATCGAGCAATGAGTCGAGTAGTTTTTTATCAATAAAAAACTCTTCGTAATGCATATCATGCTCGGCCACCGTTTCTGTAGAAACAGGCTTAAAAGTTCCTGCGCCAACATGAAGTGTAATAAAAGCTTCTTCAACACCACAGTCCTTTAACTCCTGAAGCAAGGCTTCGGTAAAATGAAGACCGGCAGTAGGAGCAGCTACAGAACCGTTTTGCCTGGCAAATAAAGTTTGGTAGGTGCTTTTATCCGCATCTTCAGCATCGCGATTGAGGTAGGGTGGAAGCGGTGTTTTTCCGGCTTTTTCTAAAATATCAGCAAAGTGGCAATCACTATCCCAAGAAAATTCGATGATAAATGAGCCATTATCACGGTCAATCTTTTCTGCATAAAGCGCAGTTCCATCTTCTAGTTGTATCGCAAGCTTGCCGCTTTTCCACTTGCGAGCACCGCCTACAAGGCATTTATACCTCAGTGGAGATTTGGCTTGCATGGCCTGCTGAATGTCCATTTGCTCGGCTGGTTCCAAACAGAAAACCTCTATGGTGGTGGTCTCATTTTTAGGAAACTTAAGCCTGGCCTGTACTACGCGGGTTTGATTAAAAAGCAAAAAACTATCTCTTGGCAAATATTTTAGAAGATGCTTGTACTGATCTTCCCTGATATTTCCATCCTCATAAATTAGAAGCTTGGAAGTATCTCTGGGTGATACAGGGTATTTTGCAATTCGTTCATCAGGGAGCGGATAGTTGTACTCCTCTATTCGGATATTTTTTACGTCTTGTTCCAAAAATGGCTTTTCTTTGAGGCCGCAAAAGTATGAAGAAGGCCGTAGTAAGCGTAACAAATGACCTGGTAACTGACCAGCGCGTGATGCGCACCAATGAGGTGCTGCTCCAAATGGGGATTGAACCCACATTTGTAGGCCGAAAGCTGCCTGAAAGTCTGGACTTTAAAAAGCCATATCCTCATCGTAGGTTCAAACTTTGGTTTAGAAAAGGCTTTCTTTTTTATGCCAACTACAATTTCAGGCTGTTTTGGTACTTGCTTTTTCATCGTTTTGATCTTTACATAAGTAATGATTTAGACACCTTATTGCCAAACTATCTCGTGTCTTCGCTCAAGCGGAAGCCCCTGATTTATGATTCGCATGAGTATTTTACCGGTGTGCCCGAAATTCAAAATAGACCTTTAGTAAAAAAAGTGTGGACAAGCTTGGAGCGTTGGATTTTTCCGAAGCTCAAAACGGTAATTACCGTAAATGATAGCATTGCTGCGCTGTATGAGGATGAATACAGAAAGTCGATCCATGTGGTGCGGAACATTTCGGATTCCAGTTTACCTGAAAAGGTGAAAAGCAGGGAAGAGCTTGGTTTGCCCAAAGATGCATTTATCATCATCAACCAAGGGGCGGGGATCAATGTAGATCGCGGAATGGAAGAGGCGATTGAAGCTCTGGAATTACTTCCCACGGAAGTGGTGCTGCTAATAGTAGGAAATGGTGATGCTGTGCCAGGGCTCAAAAAAATGGCAGCCGAAAAAGGAATTAGTGAGCGAGTGATTTTTAAGCCAAAGCAACCCTATATGGCAATGCTGCAATACACGCTTAACGCGGATTGTGGATTATCACTGGACAAACCTCTGAGTCCAAATTATCAATTTAGTTTGCCAAACAAGCTTTTTGATTTTATCAAAAGTGGAATACCCATGGTGGTTTCAAGCGTGGTGGAAGTGCGAAAAATAGTAGAACAATATAAGATTGGTGAAGTGTGTAAGGATCACCATCCACAGACCTTGTCTACAGCTATTTTAAAGGTGAAAGAAAATGGCAAAGCCCATTATTCTGCTAACTTAAAACAAGCGGCTGCAAAAAATAACTGGGAAACGGAGCAGCTTATCTGGAGGCAGATTCTCGAGCCTTACGCAGCAGAAAACTCAGGTAGCTAAGCTTGTAAAAATTAAACAATCTAAGTGAAGGCCTTTTGGCTGTGATTAATTTCCCCTCCCACTTTTCATGATTCTTGGCAAAAACTTTAGCCACAAACTTGCTGAGTTTTATTTTAGAAATAAAATCAAAAGTGCGCATAAGGGTTACACTTGCGTTAAAATCACCATTGCCGCGCAGATACAGGTATTTTAGATTTTGAATGGCAAGGCGTGTCTTGTGCATAAACATTTCATTGCTTTCTAAATCACCATGAATCACTTCATTGTCAATATGTAAAATAGGGTAGCCTTGGCGCGAAAGTTCGTAACCTAGCAAGGTGTCTTCGTGGCCGTATTGCTTCAGATTTTCATCAAAAGGCACTTCTTTCCATATTTCTTTTGGAATAAGAAAGTTGTTGGAATGAAATGCTTCATTTGGCTTTTTGTTGCGATGAGCGGCATCCTTACTTTCCATGCGTGAGCCATAAGTCCAGTGCAGGCGATGCTCTTCATCGGGGCAGTCTTCAGTATATTTTCTACCACCGCAGATTACCGTTTTGCCATCATTGTGCTTTAGGTAGTTTTTAATGAAATTGGGATTGTCAATCAAGCTGTCATCATCCAAAAACAATACAGCTTCTCCCTCTGCGGCAGCGGCCAGGCGATTTCTAATAGCAGCACGCCCTACATTTTGCCCAAGTTCTACATACTCTACGTTGGGCTCATTTTGCAGCCAACGGTTGATTTTACGACACTCTATGGATGAACCGTCATCGTAAAAGAGAATTTCGATACCTCGGATTTGCTCTTTTTGCGAAAGCAGGGATTGGGCCAATGGGCGTATATCCTGTTCATAGATGGGTATGCAGATACTTATTTGAGTCAAGCGAGCCGTTTTAATTTCGTGGTTCAACGTTAAGGAATTTTTAAACAATTCTTACAGCATCTGCTTAGATTTGCCGATACTAACAAAATAACATTCTATTATGAAACGATTGACATCTATAGTTATGGCTGTGGTGCTCACATTTATTGTGACTTCGTGCAATGACTGTAGCCTGGTGCAAGACGCAGGAAACCCTGACCGGCAGTTTAGATTGCTGGACGCCCAAGGTAACGACCTGTGGTTTGGCGATAGCGCCACATACGACCCTGACAAGGCCATATTTGAGCATCAAACGAAAGGTGTACTTACCACCAATGTAAATACAAGTAACCGTAGTGTTGGGGTAATGCTACCACTCACGGATGACGGTGAAGAGAAGATATTTTTGCGCTTGGACTCAGCGGGAACAGAGGTTTTGCGATATATATCATTTGCATATCAAACAAAATGTAAGAAAGAGTATGAGCTTAGCTATATGTTTCAAAATGATGTGAAAATCTGTTCACTTTGCGGTACCACCGAACTTGGAGGGAGTATTTACATCAATTTAGTAAAGTAAAATTGCCTGGCTCAACTCGAACGCTAATTTCTATTTTAGACTACAGACTACAGACTACAGACTACAGACTACAGACTACAGACTACAGACTACAGGTTAATTGAGGATTTTCGATTTTTGATTGAGTATCCGTGTGTCAGGCTGAGTGACCGACCAGAGGGAGGTTGTATCGAAGACTGGGTATATCATATCTTCAATTAAACTCACCCTTCGATACTTTTCATTATTGCTATCGCATAATGAAAAACTCAGGGTGACACTCGTGGAATTCGTCAATCCCAAATCGTCATCCAAAATCTTATAAACTGCTCTGCACCGCCATAAACACCTTCCCATCTTCACATTTCAGGGTTTGGTTTGGAAATTTCAAAATCAATGAATAATCATGGGTAGCCATCAAAATGGCGCGACCATTTTCACTGATCTGCTTTAGCAAAATCATAATCTCTTCAGAAGTGCCGGGGTCAAGGTTTCCGGTTGGCTCATCGGCCAAAATAAGTTCCGGATCATTGAGCAAGGCACGGGCAATAGCCACACGCTGCTGCTCACCACCCGAAAGTTGATAAGGCATTTTAAAACCTTTGGTGGCCATTCCTACTTTTTCTAAAACCTCATTGATCTTAGCTTCCATCTTTTTCTTGTCTTTCCAGCCAGTAGCCTTTAGTACAAAAAGAAGATTGTCAGAAACAGTTCTATCGGTAAGCAGCTGAAAATCCTGAAATACAATACCCATTTTTCGTCTCAAAAAAGGAATATCCTTGTCTTTAAGGCTTTTTAAATCATGGCCACAAATATTTCCGGCACCAGATTTTAGGGGCAAATCACCATAAAGTGTTTTCAGCAAGCTCGATTTTCCGCTTCCGGTTTGCCCAATGAGGTATACAAACTGGCCGTGATATATTTCCACATTTACATCAGAGAGCACCAAATGCTCCCTCTGAAAGATAGACGCTTCCTGCAATTGTAAGATGGGGGTGTTGCTCATAATGATCGGGTAAGTAAAAAGTAGAGCCAAAACTAATTGAATTATGGCATTTTAAAAGGCTTTTTTGAAAGGAGTACTAAATAATAATTAACAGAATTCGTTTGAAAAATCATCACACCACAAAATCATTGCCCCTGTTTAAAGGTCTACTTTTAATCTCTCAAAATCTGTAAAACTGTACTATGGTGAACCATCGTATGAAAGCCCTGGGGCTTAGTGTGTTGATGATGTGCGCAATGTGGGGTAACGGCCAAACTTCGGCTGCCGCTCAGGATATAGGTGCACAATATGAAAATGGTCTCGAGCTTTTCCGAAAAGGACAGTACGGAAATGCCCAGCGACTGTTGGATGATGTGGCCGAGGAAGAATATTATAATGACCGCGAAACGCGCGCTTCTGCTGCTTACTATGCCGCTATTTGTGCCATGAAACTTTACAATAGTGATGCGGAGTCACGTGTGGATGCCTTTGCCAGAGATTTTCAATTGAGCCCACTATCCAATAGATTATACTTTGAATACGCCAATGCCCGCTTTAGCTTAAAGCGATACCGGGATGCAGCGGAGTACTTCGAAAAAGTAGATAAGTACCGACTTTCCAAAAAGCAGCTCAATGAATATTATTTCAAGAAGGGTTATTCGCTTTTGGAAACAGAACAGATAAAGGAAGCTAAAGGCTTGTTTTTTGAACTGAAGGACAAAGATTCTAAGTACGCCAGCTCTGCTAAGTATTACTACGCACACTTACTTTACACAGATAGCAACTACACCGAGGCTTTGGCCAACTTCTTACCCTTGCAAGGCGATCCCTCTTTTGGACCATTGGTACCCTATTATTTAGCGCATATTTATTACGAACTCAAAGACTTTGACAAACTCCTGGAAGTAGGCGAGGAGCTTATTGAAAATGCAACACCTACCCGAGCACCA
>JAUHWX010000166.1 GCA_030427285.1 Bacteroidia bacterium | reverse complement strand
AAAGTATGTGTTGTTAGCAATGTTGTTTATGCCTCCTTCAAAGTTGAACATCCTGATACGGTAGCTTAGAGATAAGTCCAAAACATTGTAGGCGGGTATGATGCCATAGATGCCGGTAGGAGAGGTCTCGGCATTGGTAGCTTCTGAATATTGATCGGAAACATAGGAATATTGAAGTGACGCTTTGATGTCTTTATATGAAATGGACCAACCCGTTTTTAGGTTTATCCTGGGAACTTCTTCTACACGGTTTCCCTCAATGGCTGGTTGCTCAGAATTGTGATAGGTGCCAATGATATAAGCGAAATTCACAAATAGACTGGAGTTGAAGCTTTTGCTCTTTATATTAAAAAGCTTCATCAAATCACTTTCCAGGTAAAGTTCAGTTCCTAGAATGTTGGCATCTGCCACATTGGTGGTATAGCGCACCAAACGATCGCCAAAAAACTCATCTTCTACTACGCGCAGTACGGAGCCAATTCTACCATTATAGCTCAGCCAAAAAAGCCCTGCGTCTACAGTGAAAGCTTTACCTAATTCCCCGCGTACTCCAAGGTCTAAATTGAACCCGCTCTCATCTTGCAAATTTGGGTCAACCGCAGCAGAGGGCGAAACTACACGCATATCATTAAAGGTGATAGCCCGGTAGTTTTGAGAAAAGTTACTGTATAGTTCCAGTTTTTCAGTAAGGCGATAAGCAAGACCCAGCCCGAATAAAACTATGGAGCGGGTGCTTTGACGCATTTCATAAGTAGCGCTGTCAATTACAATTTCTCCAGTATTTGGGATGCGTACAGAGCTGTCATAAAAACCATCAGCAGTGGTGCGGATATACTCATATCGCACACCCGGAGTCAGGCTTAGCCTATCCGTAATGTTGAAGATGTTTTCACTGAAAAGTGCAATGTTGTAGCTCGGAAATTTATAGTCTGATTTTAGACCAAGTGAGTCTGTTTCAAATTCAAAATCAGCATCGGTACCGTTACTGCCATAGCCTTGCGTTTTTTCGGTATAACCGCGATACGCTCTAAAGCCAACAAGAAATGCAGAGGGTTTATCCCAAAGTTTATACTTGTGCAAAAGGCGGGTTTCGTTTCCTACATTTCGGTAGTAATCTACCAACAAGTCGCGAGGGTCGCTCAGGTTGTCAACACGCCCGGGATTGGAGCGAATGCCAAGTGCTTTTCTAGAGCCGATTAAGGTAAAAGTTCTGCTGTTCAAAGCGGTTCTTTCATTAATCTGAAAGTCTAAATCTGCAGCGATAAGATTCCAGTTTACATAAAAGAAATTGCGAGTTCTAAAGCTTTGGTAGGGGTCTTGGTCGTAAAGCGCATCTGTAAGCCCACCCGGCTGTTGTGCCAAATATTGCATATTGGTATAATCCAGCTTTAACGTAAGTCGCTCATTGAACTTATACCCAAGATGAGCATAGTTTGTGTTGGCACTAAAGTCAGAGTTGGGACAGTTGCAATCTCCTTTTCTAAAGTTGATAAAGGTGTAATAATTCAACTTTCCGATTTGTCCACCAGCTTCATTAAAGGTGTTAAAGTAACCATTGTCTTTCCCTATAAAATTGTAGGTGTTCATGGTGCTTCCACTGAATTTCTTCTCAGGGTTTCCCTCTTTTAGCTTCAGATTTATCATTCCACCAAACTGGGTTCCATACTGTAGGGAAGCCGCACCGCGCACAATTTCAATTCTATCGATAGCCTGCATGGGTGGAGCGTAATAACTTTCGGGGTAACCCAAAGCATCAGCGGCCATGTCATAGCCATTTTGGCGGGTGTTAAAGTTGGAGGTTCTGTTTGGGCTCAAGCCTCTGGCACCCACTCCAAGTTGAAGTCCTGCGCAGTCATTTTCCCAAACTACAACGCCTGGTACACGTGCAAATACTTGGCGGGCATTGTTGCTGCTGAGGTTAGCGGTGATGTTTTTGAGTTCAATGACCTCATTTTTTTTGGCGGCATATATGGCCACACCCTCTATGTTTTTAAGTTGGGCATAAACCGAAGTTTGCTTAGGGCGATCGGTGATGTCCACTGGGCTAAGCTCTTCAGTACTTTCCTTTAGCTGAATATTTAATATTACAGCTTCATTTTGGAAAACAACTTCTTCCGTATGTTTTACGTAGCCTAAGCTGCTAATTTGTACAATATGTTTTCCTGCTGGAATCCCTGAAATGGAATATTCACCTTTAGCATTGGTGCTGGTTCCTTGTTTGGTATCGAGAATATAAATATTAGCAAACGGTATGGGTTGGCCATTTTCAGTCGTCACAATTCCTTTGATGCTGGCTGTTTGCGCTTGCGTCAATAAAGTGAAAAAAGTAAGTAAAATGCTAATCCCGACTTTCATAAGGGAGTATCCAGTTTTTAGGCGCAAAGCTATCATTCACTTTCGTGAGATCAGTGTTTGGATCAATAAAAAGTCGGCTACCTTGGCCATTTAGTGTTACGTACACTTCGGCTGTGATTATTGGGTCCTCAATTCCTTTTTTTTGATATTCTTTTTCTAAGAAATGGGCAAACTGTAAGATGAGGTCTGGCTGTGTGGCCAATTGTTTTTCCTGGTTTGGAGTAAGATAATCACCCGGATGGATTTCGCCTGTATTTCCTGTTGTAGGGTCTGTAATGTGATAAATGGCATAACCCGCTTTTTCCATCAGCATTACGCGCCAGCTTAGTCGATAGCCTTGCTCAGTCCAAAATAAATGACCCGGATAGGCGAGGAAGCGCCAAGGCCAAATTAACTGGAAGCAAATGAAGGCTATAAAGGCACCTTTGAGCAATGTTGGGAGTTTTATAGGGGAAGCAGAAATTTGATGGTTTTTGAAAACTGGTTTCAAAAGGTGTAGAATCTTTTTGTGAAAATCATCTGAAAAGAAAATGAGGGTACTGAAAATCATCACCCATGGAAAAACACCGATTGGAAATAAGGACCAAGTGAGAACATGAAAAGCAATTACGGCAATAAACGCATAAGGGCGTGTCTTTTTATTCCAAAGGAAAAAGGGAACGGTGAGATCATAAAAAGCTCCGAACCAACTGAAGGCATAAGCTACCCATTCATAATCTAAAAGAGGCCCAATAATTGGCAAACCAGCCTGGGCAGGTAACCACATTTTAAGAGGAAGCGCTTCAAAGAGCCAATCATTATTGAGCTTTGCTACACCTGCATAAAAATACACAATGGCCAGTTGAAGGCGTATAATATTTACATACCACCAATTGCCCTCTTTAGTTAAAGGAGCCCGGTCATGCCTTACATCTAGTGAGCTTAGGCGGTGTGCCGGAAGGAATATCATAACGAGGGAAACGAGGCTTACGAAATAGTAGTGGTTGAGGTAATTGGCTACGTCCAGCAATTCCACATAAGTGAAAGTGAGAAAGAACAGGGTGGCTGAAATACGGTAATAAAAACCCAGAGCAATACCAATAGCGGCCAATGCCATGATGGTAAAAATCACATACATCCAGTTACCTGGGAGGGCTTGCACCCATTCAAAACCATAATACTTGAAATGGAACTGGGGAGCAATATATAAATCGTGAATCCAGCCTTTGAGCCAAAAACGCAAGGTTGCAAATAACATCAGCAAACCGAAAATAATTCGGAAAACGGCCAGTGGCGCTAGGGAAATTTGCAGTCGGGAGTAGGGAGTAGCGAGTAGCACTTGATCAATATTTTTTATTGCCATTCCCTACTCCTTATTCCCTATTCAATTTAATCCCCATCATTATCCTGATAAGTAATCAGCACGCCCATGGCCGAAGGCATATCTACTTTTAGATAACGTACATTTTGCTGAATGGCAAGGTATGCGTCACTCACTGCGTCAGCATCATTGTTTACAGCATCAGAAAGAGGTGTGGTTATGTTTTGCAATAGTTTTATAGCTTCATCAAACTGTGAATCGATAACTATATCCAAGTCGCCATTATCAGTGGTGGTTCCCAAGGCAATTATGTAGTCTTCAAGACTTAGTCCTTTGCGGCTTTGGTCAAAAGATACACCTTGGTAAAAATTTTGGATAGCTTTAATATTGGCAATCGCTAAGCTTATAGAATATCCGCCATAGTAAGCTTCACAAGCTTCCGGATATGTTTTCCCCAACGTTTTTTTCCCAGCAGGGAAACCAATTTTGGCATTTTTTACAACCTCATAATCCTTGTTAATGGCATTCACCATTTGGCCAAGAGAACTACCTAAATCTGTTCCTGAAGCCGCGATAAAAGAAGCTCGCTCATTTTTCCAATTGGTGCTTACGCTATTGGCAAGGGCAGCAATATCATTTGCTAAAAGCTGAAGATAAGCTCGTGTTTTGGGGTCATTAAGATCTACATTAGGTGAAAACAGTAAGTAATCCATAGCCGGAAAACCGCGCGCTGTAAGATTGGAGGCGCTGCTAATATTTGTGTTACCGTTTAGGATGTTTTGGTTGATTTTACCTGGGTCGGTTGGGTAGGTATTTAGCGAAGCTCTAAGACTTACATCTTCTGCTGGTCCGGCTTCAAATGCCTTTATTTGCTGGAAAGCGGTGTAGGTAGTTATAAGCTCATTTTGTAAATTTTGAAGACTTCCCTGATCTCCTTTTTTTAAATAATCTTTTACAGAAGTTTGTAATGAATTTGCATCAGTGGCAAATTGATCGAAGCTTGGGATAATTATATTATCTATCCAGTTTGTAAGCATTGCTTTACGGTCAAAGTCTACTTTGCTGGAAAGCGGTTTATCATCTCCGCAAGCACTAAGAAGCATTCCGGCCACAAGGGCCGGAATGAGTTTTGTACAAAATCCGGTAAGGAAATTTTTCATTTTTATAGAGCGTCTTTTACATCTGATAGGCCGTAGGTAGTGGCCAAGGTGTTGATGATGTCATTTAAATCTTGGATACTAACTTCATATAGGTTAGGTAATTTATTCTCAAGAATATCCATCACTTCACTTTTGGTCATTCTGGTTTCAGGGTTAAACTGAAGGCTCCAAATAAAGCCTGCCGCTTCAGAAAGTTGGTGGTTTCTTAGAGCGTCATCGGCAAAATCAGCCTTGCTTCCATTTAGGTAGTGAATGGCCATACCCGCAACCACAAGCTCCCACTCTTGGCGCACCTCAGAAATGGCAGCATCGCGAGTGGTGTAGTCCTTACGGTTAATCGCATCGCGACCTTTGATAAACCCTTTCATAATTTTGGAGTTGCATCCAAGCACATCATTTACAGCATTGGTGTATTTTGCCCAAAAACGGGCGTAGTCGGCATCTTTGTCATACACAAATCCGGTAGACCCAAAATCATTGGGCACACCCCAATAACCAAAAGCCTCATCCCAGTGATGCTGCATTTCAGTTCCTTTTCCTTCTTCCACTGTTTCGTTGTCCACATCCATTTTTGATGCGCCCATATATACGGCTGTAGCCTGATAATAGGCCAGTGCACCCATGAGTCCTTTTTCAATCAACTGACCGTATTCCATACCAAATTCACTGAAAAGGTATTGCTTAGTGCCACTGTTGCTCTGCACTAAGCCAGCAGTACCATTGCTCCCAGTGGCAGTACTACCGCTAATGCTTGAAAGTTCCTCAATCCAGTTTCCGATAGTAAGCCCGGCTTGAGGCTCTATTTTGTCAGCAATTTGCTTGGTAGAACTGTTGAGTTCAGATTTGTCCCAGGAGTAATTGTCATTGGTAAGCATATCCAGTACAATATCCTTGTCTACTATATCACCATCGTTACTAGATTTTACGTAGTTGGCAATTTCATTCAACATGTCCAAGCGTTGATCTTGACCAGAGTGATCAACATTTTTAAAATTATAAGTGTCCGGTAGATTTACGGTATTATCAATCGTTTCGGTAGTTTCTTCTCCGCAAGAAGAAAGAAGCATTGTGCTAAGAATTGAAACTGATAGAAGTAGCTTTCGCATGATTTTCGGGTTATTTAGACTTAATTAAAATAGTGCGGCAAATGTAATTTCCAAAATCTAACTGACCAAGCCTATTTAGAAATTTTCTAAATAAAGTTTTTGAAGGATTTAACACTCTGTTAATGAATATGTACGATAGGATGTAGCTGTTGGTTTGCCAATGGTTTGTAAAACAAAAGAGCCGCATTTAGCGACTCTTTTTATAATATTCCTGATGATAATTTTACCCCATCTCTGTAAAAGTTTCCCTCGCAGCTTCCAAGGTTTTTTCAATATCCTGATAAGTCAAAGCATTGCACAAGAACCAGCTTTCATAAGCTGATGGTGGTAAATACACACCACGTTTTAGCATTCCATGGAAAAATTGCTTGAAGTAATCATTTGCTCCTTTTGACGATGAAGCAAAATCACGAACGGGCTCATTTGTAAAATGAAGGCTGATCATAGAACCTCTGCGATTGATGGTCCAGGGCAGGTTGGTTTCTTTCAAAGCTTTTTCCAGACCAACATGTATGGCCTCACATTTTTCAGCAAGCTCAGTATATATCTGTGGATTTTCTCTTAAATGCTTCAAAAGCGTGTAACCGGCAACCATAGCAATGGGGTTTCCACTCAAGGTTCCAGCTTGATACACCGGGCCGTTTGGCGCTACATATTCCATAATGTCGGCTTTGCCGGCATAAGCACCCACGGGCATTCCTGCACCAATTACTTTTCCATAAGTTACCAAATCAGCTTCGATGCCTAGCGCTTCCTGAGCTCCTCCAAAGCCCATTCTGAAACCTGTCATCACCTCATCAAAAATCAATATGATCCCTTCCTCTGTACATATTTGGCGCAAGCCTTCAATAAACCCTGGCTCTGGAAGTATGCAGCCCATGTTGCCAGGAATTGGCTCAATTATCAATGCTGCGATTTCGCCTTTGTTGGCTTCCACCACTTTCTTTACACTTTCCAAATCATTGTACTCGGCTAGTAAGGTATCCTTGGCTGTGCCTACTGTTACACCCGGACTACTTGGGTGGCCAAGGGTTACAGCACCGCTTCCGGCTTGTATCAAAAAGGCA
>JAUHWX010000165.1 GCA_030427285.1 Bacteroidia bacterium | reverse complement strand
ATCATTCATATTACCTTCGGCTAAGGCGGAAGGCAATATTTCAAAGAAGAAAATAGAAAGTTTTGAGGCGGGTTTGCCATTGGTTTTAGCCGATGGTTTGAAAAATTGTGGGATGTTCCCTTTTTTGGCGAGGTTTTTTGCTGTAGACAATTAAAGTGTGGAAAAACCGTGACAAAAATTCTTTAGTAGTCTTATCAACTATCGTTTCTCCTCCCTTGGTTTTTTCTCCTTCTTTTTATAATCCATAGAATAGGAAAACATGATGCCTACAATGTTTTGGCGTCCGTTTAGCTTTTTGTTGGTTTCCTTATCCACTCGGTAAAAAGTAGAGATATCCATTTCTTTATTTATTCGCCACTCTATACCTGCGGTATATCTATCCTGGCGAAACTCATTTTTCTTATTAAGGCGAAAGAAACTTTCATATTCCAGAAATGGAGTGATATTCTTTGAAGCTTCCCACTCTAGTGAAAACTTGTTTCGCCAAAAGGTAACTTTTTGGCCGGTATAGTGCTCTTTTTCATCCTGAAAACGAGTGCGCACTTCTAGCGAAAGCGGAAAACTTTTCTTGTCAAACTCGTAGCTGGCATCCAGTGAAATACGGCTGGTGTTAAAGTTGGATCTGTCAATTGCATTTTCAGCAAAGCTATTGGGGAAAATACTGAAACGATACTTGAAGCCTACTTCAAAATCTTTGAAAACCTCATACCCGATGCTTAATTCGGTAAAGGTCTTTTTTATTTGATCCAGATTATTGTGAATTCGAACTTGCTCCTCAAGTTGCACTTCTAATTTGTTTTCAAACTTTAGCTTATAGCTGGCGCCAAACCAAACTTCACCATCGGTAAGAGTTGGTGTTTGGCTCATGGCCAAAAAGGGGAAAACTATAAATAAGGTGTAGAGAAGTTTTTTCATGAGGTGAAATTCACTTTATGCTAAAGTGAGGTTAGTAAAATACCACCAAGCGACTTATCATAAATAGAACGAAGGAGCTTACCAATCCAATTACAAAAAATTGAAGGGAAATACGGATGAGAGTGTATTTTTTTTGCAGGGTTTTGCCCAAATAGTAAAGGTCACGAATCATGGAACTGTATAGAAAATTGCTATCGCTGAGCTTTTGCAACATTCCCCATTCATAGTCTCTAAACTCCATATTGTGAAAGTTGCCGAAGTATAATAGGTTTCCTTTTTTATTTCGAATATCATCTACGGTAAACTCGCCCTGTGTGCGATTTGGTGTAATGGAAAGGATTGCGAAAATGATGGAAAACAAAGAGGCAATGGACAAAATAGCCATAGGCATAATGCCCAATAAAGTATCTCCTGTAGATCGTAGCAAGCCACCAATTACTACAGAAAGAATAATAGCGTTTACCGTAATCATAATGCTGGCCTTACGATCCACCATTTGGTTTAGTGTGTAGTGATTTCGCGAGGTGGTTCTAAACAAAGTTTGGATTCCACGAACGTCCCTTCCTTTTACGCCCACCAGATTTTTACGAAGTTCTTTCAATTCATCTTCAGAAATCTCAAGTTGCTTTTTCAGGATGATATTCTTCTTCTGAGAGAGCTTTCTCTTTTCCCTTTCCAACTTGTGAATGAGCTCTAGTGCAGCTGGTTGAATGTGAGTTTTGCCATATTCAGTGTTGGCGTTATATGGGCTCAAATAACCAATCATCAGGTCATAAAATTTGCTCAAGCTTAGGTTTACATCACCAAGTACCGCTTCTTCATACAGTTTCTTTAAGCGATCCATGGCTTGGTCGCCAGTAAGATCCATTACCAGAGCATCAGTAAATATGCCGCTTAGCCGATTATGAGAAGTTTCAATTTTTATAGCGGCTTTTACCAAATTGATAATTTTCGCACTATCAGTTTTGTCCATTTCAAAGCCATCTAGCAATTTGGGGTAGTGCTCATCTATATAAAGTGCAGACTCATCAAAGAGCTGATTCTTATTTTTTGATCCGGTTCTTACATTCCCAAATAGGATAGTATATAACCAGGCACAAATTGAAAGGATTTGAATATCATCCTCACTTATTTCCTCGTCAGCTGTAATCGTCTTTATGTGAGTAATCAGCCTTTTGGCAAAGCGCACATCATGGTACACCACACGATTAGCGTTTTCAATAATGCACTCCATGGAGTGAAGTTGAACTTTGGTAAGAATGGCGGTGCTTGAGTGGCTGGTAGAAATATTATCCATGAATGATTTTATACTATCCCAAATATAAGGAAGTTGTTTAGTCTAAATTTTGCTCAATCGAGCTTGTGTTTCTTCCTTATATACTTGTCCTGTCGTTCAAATTCGCGCTTTAGTATTTCAATGTTTTGTCGCCAATGCATGCGGCTTTCAGGTTTTTGATATTTTGAAATCAAGTAAGGGATGTCATCTTCAATATCTGTAGCCAAGCGATCTACTATGGTGTTAAACTTTTCAGAGCTAAGAAACGAGTAAAGCTCCTTTTGCCTTGCTAAAAATCTTTCGCGATAAGCCGGAGCATCTTTCATACTTTGATAAATAGAAGCCATCCCACTGTCATCATATTCCATTTTAGGCAGCTCCGGGTCTTTCGGTCGGTCAGCTGCATAGTCAGAGTCGTAAAGCATAAACCTAAAAGGGCTACCGCTGGAACTGTACAAGCGCAGGTTATTGTTTGGCCAATCGCGGTTGCCTATGTAATCTTCATAAATCAAGTAGTCGATGTAGCTTGACATGTCCACCAGCCCCTCTATCTCTTGCCAATTTTTATTTTCAATGGCTTTCAGCAATTCCTCCGAAGGCTCTTCGGGCCCGGATTCCCACTCAAACTCACCATCCTTCATTTGGCTATCCATCGTAGTGATACTTGAAACAGGAGCGTCTATCAGCCCGGCAATCCCAAAGGATTCATTTTCTGTGCGCATATTCATAAGCCCATAGTATTCATCATTTATAAATACATGAACGGGTTCGTAGTACATCAGTTCTACATCTATTCCGGCTTGTATGGCGAGCTCTGTATAGGCAATATCTTTTATCATAGTTCGCCCAAAATCTTGCCCGCTATTGCGAAAACGCAAGGCGTAAAACGTGTTTACATTATGATTACTCATAAGGTTTAAGGGTTGAAAAATCTGCGCACTATCGTTGTTCAAAGGTTGATTAAACAAAACGCCTATCGACTTTAGATCATAAGAAGCTGAGGCATTTCCTTTTATTTCAATTTTTACAGGAATGGTGCTTAGGCGGATATCGCCATTTTGGCTATGAAAAGTAAGCTTGGCGGGCAGACTTATGTCGCCAGTATAATATCTAAATAAGGTTTTGAGCGCAGCCTCATTGGCTTCGATATTCACCACACTAAATTTGGTGTTAATGGTAGCAGGGGTGATACCATTAACATCAGGCAGGTTTTTATTTTCTACATCCAGCTCGCTGCATGCGGCTAATGCCAAAATTGCCAGTAGGCCAATCAAATACTTTTTCATGGCTTGGTGATTTGATAGTTTATACCAAAGCTCAACCTTTGAGCGGGATTGTAAAGCAAGTAAGCATCCACATTTGGATAAATCACATAG
The DNA here is from genome assembly GCA_030427285.1 of Bacteroidia bacterium. Classification (GTDB taxonomy): domain Bacteria; phylum Bacteroidota; class Bacteroidia; order Flavobacteriales; family Schleiferiaceae; genus Owenweeksia. The sequence continues at coordinate 3,432 of JAUHWX010000165.1, read as the reverse complement.
CTATATCTGAGTAGTAGCGAAAAGCGTTGACTAACAGTATAATGTACATCCAACAGAGCATTGTACCTAAAGTTGTCTGTGCTTTTGGCGCGAAATTGGTCACCATCCCTGTTGTTTTCAAGATTAACTCCTAAGCCAGCTTTCCATTTTTCATTAAACCTATAAAGACCCTGTAACAAGATTTCAAACTTTGCCGAGTTGCCGCTAAACTCCTCACCGCCTGACTCTCCATTAAAATACATCATTTGGCCGCCAAGGCCCAAGCGGAGGTTAATGGCAGGTTTTGCGAAATGGTACTCATAGTATAGGTGCCCATTGAGTCCTGAGGCAAAATATTGATCAACGGGAACGTAAAACAGTTCAAGTGTATGTGATTGAAATCCCTGGACATATTGGGCATCTACTGAAAAATGACTTTGGGCCACCACAGGTTTTATAGTGCAAACTAAAAAGGCAAACAGAAAAAGAAAACGATGCATACGCTAGCGTTTAGGAGTCTTTTTAATGACGCGGCAAAATTGAGGATTCTTCTCCAATTTTCGTGTTAATGCCTCTTTGATTATAGTTTTGAACTATTTAATCAGTACGTTTCAAAATTGTGGCAAACAAGAATAGAAACTTTGGCGGTGAGGTACGATCTAAGGGCTTATATTTGCTGAAATTTTCGAGAAAATAGTATCATGAAGTACAATAGAATACTCCTAAAACTTAGCGGTGAAGCCCTGATGGGTGATCAAGAGTTTGGTATAAATGGTGAAAGACTGCACGAGTATGCCAAAGAAATCAAGCAAGTGGTGGAGCTTGGTGTACAAGTGGCCGTAGTTGTGGGTGGTGGTAATATCTTTCGTGGCCTATCTGGCGCAAGCGAAGGTATGGATCGCGTACAGGCCGACCACATGGGTATGTTGGCTACCATGATCAATGGCCTGGCGTTGCAGTCGGCTTTGGAAGAGATGGGGGTAAAAACCAGACTTCAAAGTGCTATAGAGATGGACAAAATTGCTGAGCCATTCATTAGAAGAAGAGCCACCCGCCACCTTGAAAAGAACAGAGTAGTTATTTTTGGAGGAGGTACCGGTAATCCATACTTTACTACTGATACTGCTGCAACTCTAAGAGCCATCGAAATTGATGCAGATGTAATTTTGAAAGGAACACGTGTTGATGGAATTTACACTGCCGATCCTGAAAAAGATTCAACAGCTACAAAATACGACACACTATCTTTTAAAGAAGTGTATGAAAAAGGCCTGAATGTAATGGATATGACGGCTTTTACTTTGAGTAAAGAAAACAAATTGCCAATTTTGGTATTTGATATGAACACCCCAGGCAACCTTACCAAAGTGGTGAAAGGTGATGTAGTGGGTACTTTAGTTCAGAATTAATTTAAAACCAAATTCCACAAAAGAGAGATGGAGGAAATTGATATTATTTTAGAAACCGCCAAGGAGCAAATGCAGGCTTCTATTAAGCATTTGGAAAAAGAATTGCTGAAAATTAGAGCTGGACGAGCCAATCCTGCTATGCTCAGCAGCGTAAGGGTAGACTATTATGGAAGTCTAACACCTTTGGCTCAGGTTTCAAATATTAGCACTCCTGACGCTCGTACTTTGCAAGTGCAGCCATGGGAAAAAGGTTTGATAGCTGATATTGAAAAGGCAATCCTTAACAGTAACCTTGGATTGAATCCACAAAACAACGGTGAGGTGGTGATGATTAATATTCCTGCACTTACTGAGGAGCGAAGAAAAGATTTGGCGAAGCAGGCAAAAGCCGAAGCTGAGCACGCTAGAGTGGGTATAAGAAATGCGCGCAAAGAAGCCAATGACGAAATAAAAGCGATTGACGGTATTTCAGAAGATTTTCAAAAGGATGGCGAAGCTCGTGTACAGGCTGCCACAGATTCTTTTACCAAAAAAATTGATGAAATATTAGATAAGAAGGAAGCTGAAATAATGCACGTGTAGCATTTATTCCTTTCCACTTACACATATTACGAATTCCCCTTTTGGGGAATTTTTTTTGAAGTGATCTTCCAATTCGGTTACAGTGCCGCGAAGGGTTTCCTCAAACTTCTTGGTAATTTCTCTTGACACCGAAGCTTGTCTATCTGCTCCCCAATATTTGGCCATTTCGCCCAAAGTCTTGGCAATGCGGTAAGGTGATTCGTAAAAAATCATGGTTCGTGTTTCTTCCGCCAGTTCAGTGAATTTTGTTTGGCGGCCCTTCTTTACAGGGAGAAATCCTTCAAAAGTGAAGCTATGAGCGGGTAATCCTGAGTTTACCAAAGCAGGCACAAAAGCCGTGGCGCCAGGCAAGGTTTCCACCGGAATATCTTCACGAATAGCTTCTCTTACCAATAGAAATCCAGGGTCAGAAATAGCAGGAGTTCCAGCATCAGTGATTATTGCCATTATGCGGCCGGCTTGCAATTCCTTGATAAGCCCCTCCAAAGTTTTGTGCTCATTATGCATGTGGTACGGGCGCAGTGAAGTGCTGATGCTGTAATGATTCATCAGCTTTCCGCTGGTGCGGGTATCCTCTGCCAAAATCACATCTACTTCTTTCAATACTTCTAACGCACGAAGAGTGATGTCTTTAAGGTTGCCGATAGGTGTGGGTACAATGTATAGTTTGCCGCTCATGGAGAAATGTGGTTGTAAGTTATCGGTTATATGTTTTGCCCTGTTTGGGGTTTGAAGTTCGGGGTTTGTGGTTTTGTTTAGAGTTTAGCTTTTCGAGTTTAGAATTTAAATCTTCGAATTTAGAGCTTACAAAAACGTTTCCCTATCCAACTCAGTCAAAGGATCCCAAAACACCTTTTCAAAATCCTGCACCTGATCATACTCTACAGAAATGCCTTCACTTTGCAGCAACTGCTCCATCACGCGGCTTCCGCCAAAGTGTGACTTGCCGCTCAAAATTCCATTCCGATTGACCACACGGTGAGCCGGAATATCATGCTCGCTAATTGAACCATTCATCGCGTAGCCCACCATTCTTGCACTTTTTGGAGCACCAATAAATTTGGCAATAGCCCCGTAGCTCGTCACTCTTCCGTATGGGATGAGTTTGGCTACAGCATATACGCGCTCAAAAAAGTTGTCATCAGCCATGTACGCCAAATTGGATGTAGGTGATGGCTTTTCCTTTTTCGCGGAAAAGGCCTTCGTAATGGGTGCGTACGCTGTGCAGTATGTTGTTCTTGTCGTAAATCTGAAGGTCTATATCATGGAAAGCACTGTGAACGGGCAAACCTAAAGCTTGCAAAATGCCATGTGTGTATCCATGCAAAAATTCGCTGTCTGTTTTCAGGTGCATCAGTCCATCCTGTTTTAGGATTTTAGCATAACGCTTCAAAAAGTCAGGATTGGTAAGGCGATGCTTTACACGCTTATATTTTATCTGTGGATCAGGGAAGGTGATCCA
>JAUHWX010000164.1 GCA_030427285.1 Bacteroidia bacterium | reverse complement strand
GGGTATGGATTTCAATACTTCTATGTTGGTTACGGATAAGATATCTGGGGTTACAGGTTCACTTTCTACGGCTTACGGAGCGCATACGGGTATTGGTGTCTTGCCTGTTGCCCTTTATGGAAATGAAGCACAAAAGAAGAAGTATCTGCCTAAGCTGGTAACTGGAGAGTATATGGGGGCATACTGCCTTACTGAGCCAGGGGCTGGTAGTGATGCCAATAGCGGAAAGACCAAAGCTGAGCTTACAGCTGATGGAAAGCATTATAAAATTAATGGACAGAAAATCTGGATTTCAAATGCCGGGTTTGCCGACATCTTTACGGTGTTTGCGCGTATCGAAGATGACAAATACCTAACAGGATTTATCGTGGAACGCGATACTGAAGGTTTGAGCTTTGGTGAGGAAGAAAATAAACTAGGTATCCGTGCCAGCTCTACCCGTCAGGTATTTTTTAATGATATGCTGGTGCCTGTAGAAAACCTCTTGGGTGAAAGAAATGGCGGTTTTAAGATTGCCATGAATTCTTTGAACTATGGTCGTATTAAATTGGCCGTAGCTACACTAGATGCCAATAAGCGCGTGATTACACATTCGGTAGAATATGGTAATGAGCGCAAGCAATTTGGTCAAAGTATCACAAAGTTTGGAGCCATTCAGCAAAAGCTGGCCGATATGGCAACTTTAACCTGGGCTGCAGAAAGTGCATCTTATAGGGCAGGTCAGGATATTGAAAATCACATCATTCGTCTTCAGGAAGGGGGTATGCCAGCTCCGGAAGCCAAGCTCAAAGGTGTGGAAGAATACGCAATTGAGTGTGCTATTTTAAAAGTATTTGGATCTGAAGTAAACAGCTTTGTGGTAGATGAGGGTGTTCAGATTTATGGAGGTATGGGCTACAGTGCCGATGCACCTATGGAGGCTGCTTATCGCGATGCTCGTATCACGCGTATTTACGAAGGTACCAATGAGATCAATCGCATGCATAGTGTAGGAATGCTTCTTAAAAAAGCTATGAAAGGCGAAGTAGACTTGATGACTCCGGCCATGAAAATTGGTAGTGAGTTGATGTCTATCCCTTCTTTTGATACACCTGACTATTCTGTTCTTTTTACAGAAGAGAAAGAAATGGTGGAGAAGCTTAAAAAGTCATTCTTGATGGTAGCCGGAAAAGCTGTGGAGAAGTTTACAATAGAAATAGAAAATGAGCAGCAATTGCTTATGAATGCGGCTGATATGCTCCTTCAGGTTTATGCGGCTGAAAGTGCCATATTAAGAGCTGAAAAACTGGCTAACAAAAATGGAGAGGATGCAGCAGCTAATCAGATTGATATGGCTCGTTTAAACCTTCATTTTGCAATAGAAAAAGTAGGTCAAGCCGGACGTGAAGCTATTTACAGTTTTACGGAAGGTGATGAGCAGCGTATGTTACTAATGGGCTTGAAGCGCTTTACCAAAGTGCAAAACCCGATAAACGTAAAAGAAACAAGGAAGCGTATTGCAGGCAAGGTGATTGCTGAAAATAAGTATCCATTTTAAATTAAACTTTGAGTTTTTAATGCGGTTGAACAGATGTTTATACATCAACTATAAGCCTGAGAGCCATTGGTTTTCAGGCTTTTATTTTTTGGTTTAAACTATTTCTTTTTAGTTTTTGGTTAAATTTATAGACCAAACCAAAACTTAACCGAAATGCGAATCCTTAAAATTATAGCGGTACTCTGTGTACTCCTTATTCTTGTTTTACTAGGCGGTTTTATTTATGTAAAAACTGCCCTTCCCAATGTTGGCGATGCCCCAGATCTTGTAATTGAGTCAACCCCCGAGAGGTTGGAGCATGGTAAGTATTTGGCAAATTCTGTGATGGGCTGCATGGATTGTCACGCTCAACGAGACTTTTCTTTGTTTGCCGGCCCAGTGGTAGAAGGAACCAGAGGTGCCGGAGGTGAACATTGGGGGCATCATAATGGATTTGATGGAGAGCTGGTAGCGCCCAATATTACCCCTTATGCCCTAAAAGATTGGACTGACGGTGAGATTTACCGAGCGATTACCATGGGTGTGGATAAAGACGGAAATGCTCTCTTTCCCATTATGCCGTATTTGAGATTTGGGCAATTAGCTGACGAGGACATCTATTCTGTAATTGCTTACTTAAGAAGCATCCCTCCAATAGTTTCGGCAACACAAGAACGCGAACTGGATTTTCCACTTAATCTGATAGTGAATACCATCCCAATGAAGCAAGAGCAGAAAATGGAAAAGACCACCGTAGCTAATAGAATAGCCCATGGAAAGTATATGTTGACTGCTGCCGCTTGCGCGGAATGTCATACTCCACAAGAAAAAGGTAAATTTATCACCGAGCTTGAATTGGCTGGCGGCTTTGAGTTTGTAATGCCAAATGATGTGGTGTGTCGGTCAGCTAATATTACACCTTGCAAAGAGACCGGAATAGGTCAGTGGAGCTCCCAGGAATTTGTGGATCGTTTTAATGCTTATGGAGAAGACTTTGTTCCACATATAGTGGGAAAAGGAGAGTATAACACCATTATGCCATGGGGATATTACTCAAATATGAAAGGTGATGACTTAGAGGCAATTTACGCATACCTGCAAAGCTTAGAGCCTAATAGACACTCTGTGGAGAAGTACAGCGTGGTTAGTCATAATGAGTAAATTAGGTTTGTGAATTAAGGTTAAATAATAATCGATAAAAAGGTGAAGTAGATGCTTCACTTTTTTTATGTCTATCGTCAAAATGTTTTGTTGTTCTTTTACGTATTAAACTGTTACAATGACCTCAAGACTGGCTTTTCTTCTTCTGCTTTTTGGTTTTAGCGCTTCAGCTCAGGTGTACAATCGCTCTTTAGTGGTTACTGGAAATCAATATGATCCGGTGGTGATTCGAAATGGTGGAGCTACCTATGTGAGTTTTGTCTCTGGAATGAATCCTGGAACTCTTTTTTCTACGGTGCATAAAGTAAATGAACTTGGAGAAACTGTAGCTTCTGACTCTTTAGACTCTCCCGCAGCAACGGGTTGGTCTTATCCGTTTGGAATTTTAAGACCCTCTGGTTTTCATGTATTGCCAGATAGCTCCTTTTTTCTCTTTGGCGGATATGTAGACGCTTGCGATGTGTTAACCGAGGTCGGTGCTTTTGTGATTCATTATGATAAAAACCTTAATAGGATTAAGGAGGTATCATTTGTAGATTCATTGATGAGTGAAGAGTATCAGATGTTTTCGCTTGAATTAGGAGGGTATGCACTTACCGGGACGCATTCCATGATACAACTTGATGATAATCTACAACAGGTAAATAAGTATAATTTTTATAGACACGGAAGTAGAGGTACCGTCTACCTGAGTGGAGATACGGTTTTAAGAACAAGTTTTATTTTAGGAAATGCATACGCTACAATTGATAGTTTGTACTATTTCAACTTTAATACTGGTCAAGCGTATGGAGCTAATATGTGGGTAGATCAGCCTATATATGATTTACAGGACTCAAGCTTTACTACGTGGCACAATGGTAAATGGTTCATTTACGACAAGTTTACCCTTCAAAAAAAGGATTCCATTAATCTGTATCCTATTACTGGTTTTTACTACACTTATGCTGATTTTAGATCTGAAGCTATTGTAGTACAGGATACTCAAAATTATTATGTTTTATCAAAAGACGATTTTAGTTTAAGAGCATCCGGGACATTGGCTAGTGATGTTAAAAATGTTTGGTCAAACGGAAATGGCTATATGTATTTTCAAGAGCCTTATTTGGTAACAGCCAATAGAATTGAATCAGGCCAAATTCACCTCGAAAGTTTTGATGTTGATTTGCCACACGCACCCTTATTTGATGATTTAAAGTTGAAGCTTAGGCATGTAAATACATTTGTGACCAGCAGAGACACAACGCTTGGACATGGAAGAACTTTGGTGGAGACAAATAGTACCTGGAAAGTTACAGTTCAAAACACCAGCACAGATACTCTGCGCAGTGCTAAGTTTACTTATAGTAATGATTTTGATACTTATTGTGGTGGGCCTAATACCTTTCTGAATTATTCTCAATTACAGTTGGCTCCGCAGGATAGTTTTTCCTTCATGCTATCCGGGTTAAATTATTCCAATGTTACAGATAGTACAGATTTCACGGTGTTTGTAAATGTGGCAGCTGTAGAAGCAAATGGAAATATTTTAGGCAACAGCGGCTGGGTAAGCGGTGAGTTTACTTTGCAGGATGTGAGTATTGCCGAAAGCGATTTTTTAAACCAGAATGTTGAGGTGTTTCCAAATCCTACTTCCGATATTTTGAATATTCGCTTTCAGCAAAAAATTAGTGGCGAGATAAGCTTGTGCGACATTTCCGGGAAAGTGGTTTTGAGCAAATCCGTGCTTTTAGACAAAGATGAGTTATACCTTGATGTGAGCCATTTAGCCACAGGGGTTTATGTTTTGAGTATAATTGATGGAACCTCTGTACGTCAATTTAAAGTGATCAAGAAGTAACATTTAGAGATGAAGTTATAGTTTAAAATTATTGAGAATTACGCATCAATAATTTTAGACTATATATGTTTGCGGTATAATCAAAGCGAACAAAAATGAGGTTACCGGTAATAAAGCATATAGTAGATTTTGTTGATGAAAATGACGAGGATTGGGTAGTGGAAACTATCGAGTTGCTTGAGTATTTAGCGGAAGCGAAAGGAATAAAGGATGAAGAGCTGGACGTGATTGGAGAAATTCTATCCAACCTTTATGGATCACTGGAAGTAGTGAAAGGAATACAAGCCGGTAAGCCAAAGAAAGAGGCACTAAACGACTTTATGAAAAGGGTGACTGGGTCGATTAATTAGACTGAAAGTAGCTTTTGAGACTAACTGAGTTTAGTATCTCAAATTTTCCCTGAACTCACTGGGAGTAGCGCCTTCCATTTTCCTAAAAACTCGGGCAAAATAATTAGGATCATTAAAGCCCGCGGCATAAGCCACTTCCTTTATACTTATTTCATGATGCTTTGTAAGAAGGCTTTTGGCAAACTTTAATCTTTCTTCCAGGATAAGTTGAACAGGTGTGATGCCGTACTCATCAGTAAAAGCACGGTAAAAAGTGGATTTACTCATGCAGGCTATTTTGCATAATTCCTCAATCTTGATGTCAGAACTGAGGTGGGTCGCAATAAAGTTTAGCACAGCATCAAATGGAGAGCGATTGCTGTGAGAATGATAATCACGTTGTAGAGATCCAAGGTTTTGAATCTTTAGCATGTGAAGCACTAATTCACGAAGCATTAAGTCAGCTTGATATTCCTTAAAAGGATCATTGCTGGTAAGTACTTCAAGTAGCCGTGAGCTTGTGTTCGCTAATGCCTTGTTGTTTTTAATGAGTAGTTCATCTGGATTTACTTTCCATTCCGGCTGGCTAATACGGGTGCCTTTCCACGAAGCATTTATAGTGTTTACCTGTTGGCTGAGGTAGCTATTATCAATCACCAAAGCGGTGCACTGCGTTGGTGTTCGCATTTCCGCTTCGGGGAAATCAATACGCATAAGTGTGTCGGCTGGTGCTATTACTGTTTCCCCAGGCACATATTCAAAATCATCAAAGCCATCCAGGTGCATTATTTTTTTTCCCCTAAGCATTGAGGTGATGGTAAATCCATCAAACTTCAGATTAAAATCTGAGGCCTTTTGACGAGTTTCAAACACATTGAGTTCACAAAAATCAAGACTGAATTTAGAGCGGTGCTCCACTAATGAGTGAAGTTGGTCGATGTCAGTCAATTTATAAGGAACTATATATTCCACGATGGTGCTTTTCTATTTTACAGATGATGGCTATTTAGCTAATATATTGAATTATGACCTGCATAATTGATGCGAATAAACCTTTGGGAAGATTGTGCTATGGATTGATAAGATACTCCACTTCATCTGGGAAATAAATTCAGAAAATTGGGTAAATCAAAAAGAAGAAATTATGGAAGCAGCAACAGCATCGTTTCCCTTTGTAGGGAAATCAGTTGAGTTTAAATCAAAATATGAGCATTATATAGGAGGTGAATGGGTGAAACCAAGTAATGGTGAGTATTTTGAAAACACATCTCCAATCAATGGGCAGCCTTTTACTCAGGCGGCTCGTGGTACCAAAGCAGATATTGAGTTAGCATTAGATGCAGCTCATAAGGCATTTCCTTCTTGGAGTAAGACTTCAGCGGCAAGCAGATCTAATATGCTAAACAAAATAGCACAAGTAATAGAGGATAACTTAGAATATCTGGCCACTATAGAAACTATAGATAATGGGAAGGCCATTCGTGAATGTATGGCGGCAGATTTGCCTCTAGTGATAGATCACTTCCGCTATTTTGCCGGAGTTATTCGTGCTGATGAAAGCACTATTTCTGAGCATGATGAAAATACGGTGAGCATCGCTTTACACGAACCATTGGGCGTTGTTGGTCAAATTATTCCATGGAACTTCCCTCTATTAATGGCCACTTGGAAAGTAGCTCCGGCATTAGCCGCGGGAAATTGCATAGTGGTAAAACCAGCCGAGCAAACGCCTACCAGCATTATGTGCCTTATGGAGTTAATCGATGGTATTCTTCCTCCAGGAGTTTTAAATGTAGTTACAGGTTTTGGCCCAGAGGCAGGAAAACCTTTAGCCACTTCACCAAGAGTTGCCAAAGTTTCCTTTACAGGAGAAACAACAACGGGACGTTTGATAATGCAATATGCATCGGAAAACTTAGTACCGGTAACAATGGAGCTGGGGGGTAAGTCTCCAAATGTTTTTATGAAATCAGTAGCAGATGCTGATGATGAGTTTTTTGACAAAGCAGTAGAGGGAGCCGTGATGTTTGCCTTAAATCAAGGTGAAGTGTGCACCTGTCCATCGCGTATGTTGGTACATGAGGATATTTACGACAAGTTTATGGAACGTGTAATAGCGCGTACCAAAGCCATCAAAATGGGGAATCCTCTTGACCCTTCAACAATGATGGGAGCTCAGGCTTCAAATGATCAGTATGAAAAGATTATGAGCTACCTAAATATTGGGAAAGAAGAAGGTGCTCAGGTGCTTTGTGGTGGCGCTAAGTTTGCACAAAATAGTGGTCTTGAAGAAGGCTATTATGTGCA